>NZ_JBFUBK010000066.1:0-33272 GCF_056405815.1 Pseudomonas sp. P1_F1_2
CATGCAGCGTGTTCGACTGCGTCGAACGGCGCTACGCGCCACTCCCCGGATGAACACCTCCACTCAGCCTCCCGAAGGGGCGGGTGGATCAAGATCAAAAGCTGCAGGCGAGCTAACGCTCGGCCTGGTGAGTGGTGAGGGGCAAGAGCGGGTGTGGGGTGTTTTGCTTTTTGTGGGAGCGGGCTTGCCAGCGATGGCGGCCTGACAGCCGACCGATCTCTTGCCGGTGTACACATTCCCTGTGGGAGCCGGGCTTGCCCGCGATGGCGACCTGCCGGCAGACCAGTCTCTAACAGACGACCCCCGGTCCAATTGTAGGAGCGAGCCTGCTCGCGATGCTTTTGGCTTTTGGCTTTTGATCTTGATCTTGATCTGCTTTTGATCTTTCGCCCCTTCGGCAGGCCGAGCGTAGGTGTTCATCAGGGGGTTAGGCGCGTAGCGCCGTGCGGCGAAGCCGCACACATCGAGAGGAGGTCGTCGCGAAGCAGACCGTAGGCGATGCCCCCTGATGGACATCGTAGCGAGGGAACACTGAGCTTTAGCGAAGTGCCGTACGCCGGGGCGAAGCCTTTTGCTTACTTTTCGGCGTCTGGAAAAGTGAGTCGCTGTAAGAGCGAAACCGCCAGAAGCCGTTACCGCAGCAACGGATATGTACACACATCGAAATCACGCATCCGAATGCTTTGCTATTCAGCAGCCACCCATCCCCCTCAGGTTAACAAAACATAACGTGGCGTCGATTGTCAGACCTTTCCAAACCCCGATAGGATAAGCCAGCTTCCGAAGGGGCTCTAGATTGCGCGTTTCAGGACTCAACTCCAAAACAGCCAATCGCAACAAGCACCCTTACGGCGCCCTGAAAGGTTGAATGACCTAACAATAATAATGGGGGAAGGTCTATGAGTGAGCCTGTCATGGGTGTGGGTATCTGCCGCCCGCCGGCATTACGCAAAATCGCGTTGCTGGCTACAGCGCTCTCGCTGTTGGGCTGTGCCGTGTTGTCGGCACCAGTGCTGGCCGCCGCAGCGCCAGCATCCGATACCGTATATGCCATCGAATCGGCCAAGGCTGCCAAAAGTCTGATGCTCGATGTCGTCCACGCCGGCAAGCGCCTGGTGGCGGTCGGGGATCGTGGGCATATTTTGTATTCCGATGACCAGGGCGCGACCTGGGCTCAAGCCAAGGTGCCGACCCGCGCACTGCTGACGTCGGTGTTTTTCGTCGATGACAAACACGGTTGGGCCGTCGGTCATGACGCACAGATCCTCGCCAGCGAGGACGGCGGCGTCACCTGGACCAAGCAATTCGAAGATTTGAAACGCGAAGCGCCGTTGCTCGACGTCTGGTTCAAGGACGTCAACAGCGGCTTTGCCGTGGGCGCGTATGGCGCACTGCTGGAAACCACCGACGGCGGCAAACACTGGGAAGACGCCAGTGACCGCCTGGATAACGAAGACCAGTACCACCTCAATGGCATCGCATCTGTAAAAGATGCCGGGCTGTTCATCGTAGGCGAACAGGGCAGCATGTTCCGCTCCGCCGATTGGGGCCAGACCTGGGAAAAACTTGAAGGCCCGTACCAAGGCTCGCTGTTCGGCGTGATCGGTACGGCGCAAGCCAATACGCTGCTGGCTTACGGCCTGCGCGGCAATCTCTACCGCTCCACGGATTTCGGCAGCACCTGGGAACAGGTTGAGCTGAAAGCCGCTCGCGGCGCGCTGGAGTTCGGGTTGTCGGGCGCAACGCTGCTCGACGACGGCTCCATCGTGATCGTCGGCAACGGCGGCTCGGTGATCCGCAGCAACGACAACGGCGAAACCTTCAGCGTGTTCAACCGTCCGGATCGCATTTCCGTTTCGGCAGTCACGGCGGCGGGCAACGGTAATCTGATTCTGGCAGGACAGGGCGGCGTTCGCGCTACTTCGCCAACCGGCTCAGAGCTGGGCAAATAATAAGAAGGGCGGAGCTATGACATCCATGACAAGTCATCACCAAGACAAGGCGACGTTTCTTGAGCGCCTGATTTTCAACAACCGCCCGGCAGTGATCACGATCTGCCTGTTGGTCAGCATTTTCCTGTTCTGGCAGGCAACGCTGATCCGGCCATCCACCAGTTTCGAAAAAATGATCCCGCTGGAGCATCCCTTCATTCAAAAGATGATGGAGCACCGCAACGATCTGGCGAACCTGGGCAACACGGTACGAATTTCCGTAGAAGCCACTGACGGCGATATCTTCTCCAAGGAATACATGGAGACCCTGCGTCAGATCAACGACGAGGTGTTCTACATTTCCGGCGTCGACCGTTCCGGCCTCAAGTCGCTGTGGAGTCCGAGCGTGCGCTGGACCGAGGTGACAGAGGAGGGCTTCGCCGGTGGTGAAGTGATCCCGCAGAGCTATAACGGGTCGCAGCAAAGCCTTGATCTGCTGCGCAATAACGTCCTCAAGTCCGGTCAGGTCGGGCGTCTGGTGGCCAACGACTTCAAATCGAGCATTGTCGATATCCCGCTGCTGGAGTCCTACCCGGACCCGCAGGACCAGGGCAAGTTGCTGGCACTGGACTACCGTCAGTTCTCCCACCAGTTGGAAGAAAAGATCCGCGACAAGTTTGAAAAGCAGAACCCTAACGTGCAGGTCCACATCGTCGGTTTCGCCAAGAAAGTCGGCGATCTGATCGATGGCCTGGTCATGGTGGTGATGTTCTTTGGCGTTGCCTTCATCATCACGCTGATCCTGCTCTACTGGTTCACCAACTGCATGCGCAGCACCGTGGCGGTACTCAGTACCACGCTGGTGGCGGTGGTCTGGCAGCTTGGGTTGATGCACTTCTTCGGCTTCGGGCTTGACCCGTATTCGATGCTGGTGCCGTTCCTGATCTTCGCCATTGGTATTTCCCACGGCGTACAGAAGATCAACGGTATTGCCTTGCAATCCAGCGAGGCCGACAACGCGCTGACCGCTGCGCGACGCACGTTCCGTCAACTGTTCCTGCCGGGGATGATCGCGATCCTTGCGGATGCGGTGGGTTTCATCACGCTGCTGATCATTGATATCGGTGTGATTCGTGAACTGGCCATCGGCGCGTCCATCGGCGTGGCGGTGATCGTGTTTACCAACCTGATCCTGCTGCCGGTGGCGATTTCCTACGTCGGTATCAGCAAGCGCGCCGTTGAACGTAGCAAGAAAGACGCACACCGCGAGCACCCGTTCTGGCGCCTGCTGTCGAACTTTGCCAGCCCGAAAGTTGCGCCGGTGTCCATCGTGCTGGCCTTGCTGGCCTTTGGTGGCGGCCTCTGGTACAGCCAGAACCTGAAAATCGGTGACCTCGATCAGGGCGCACCTGAACTGCGTCCGGATTCGCGCTACAACAAGGACAACAACTTCATCATCAGCAACTACTCCACCAGTTCCGACGTGTTGGTGGTGATGGTCAAGACCAAGGCTGAAGGCTGCTCGCGCTACGAAGCCATGAGGCCCATCGACGAGCTGATGTGGAAGATGCAGAACACCGAGGGCGTGCAGTCGGCGATCTCTCTGGTGACCGTGTCCAAGCAGATGATCAAGGGCATGAACGAGGGCAACCTGAAATGGGAAACCCTGTCGCGTAACCCGGACGTGTTGAACAACTCCATCGCCCGTGCCGATGGCCTGTACAACAACAGCTGCTCCCTGGCACCCGTGCTGGTGTTCCTCAACGATCACAAGGCGGCGACCCTTGATCGCGCCGTCCATGCGGTGCAGGACTTCGCCAAGGAGAACAACAAGGACGGCCTGGAATTCATCCTCGCCGCCGGTAACGCAGGGATCGAAGCGGCCACCAACGAGGTGATCAAGGAGTCCGAGCTGACCATCCTGATCCTCGTCTACATCTGCGTTGCGACCATGTGCATGATCACCTTCCGCTCGTGGGCGGCGACCTTGTGCATCGTCTTGCCTCTGGTGTTGACGTCGGTACTCGGCAACGCCCTGATGGCCTTCATGGGCATCGGCGTGAAAGTCGCGACCCTGCCGGTGGTGGCGCTGGGTGTGGGGATTGGCGTGGACTACGGCATCTACATCTACAGCCGCCTGGAAAGTTTCCTGCGTGCCGGCCTGCCGTTGCAGGAAGCCTATTACCAGACGCTCAAGTCCACCGGTAAAGCCGTGCTGTTCACCGGTTTGTGCCTGGCCATCGGTGTGTGCACCTGGATCTTCTCGGCCATCAAGTTCCAGGCTGACATGGGCCTGATGCTGACCTTCATGCTGCTCTGGAACATGTTCGGTGCGCTGTGGCTGCTGCCTGCGCTGGCCCGTTTCCTGATCAAACCGGAGAAACTGGCCGGGCAGAAGGGCAACTCGCTGTTCGCTCACTGATCCTTGCCTGAAATAAAAAAGCCGCAACCTTGGTTGCGGCTTTTTTCATTCCGAATTCAACACTAAACCCTGTAGGAGCAGAGCTTGCTCGCGATGGCGGTAGAACATTCAACATCTATGTTGACTGACACTCCGACATCGCGAGCAAGCTCTGCTCCTACTGGGGATTTCTCCAACAGTTGGAATGTGTTGGGTCAGTTGGGATCGCTACCCAAGACCACATTCAACGCACTGCGTGCATCATCGAGCTGCACCAGCGTCGCGTGCCGTGCGCCGAGCGCATCGCGATTCTCGATGGCGGTGAGGATTGCCTTGTGCCGGGGCAGCGCCAGTTCATGCAGGTTCGGCCGCTGGTTGGAATGCTTCAACGCTTCGGCAATCGCCACTGACAGCATGTTGCACAGGTTGGCCAACAGATCGTTGTGGGTGGCGTCGGCGATTCGGCTGTGGAAATCCAGATCGGGTTGCAGCAGTGCTTCCGGAGTCGGGGCGGCTTCCATGCGTTGGTAGGCTTCACCGATGGAGGCGATGTCCGCATCGGTCGCGAACTGCGCGGCGAGGGCAGCTGCAGCGGGTTCGATGATGGCGCGAACACTGGTCAGCAGGTCGAAAAATTGATTCTGCGGGCTGCTCTGCATCAGCCAATGCAGCACATCGGGGTCGAGCATGTGCCAGTCTTTGCGCGGCTTGACCACAGTGCCGACGCGTGGACGCGAATACACCAGGCCTTTGGCGACCAATACCCGGGTGGCCTCTCGCAGTACCGGGCGGCTGACCGCGTACTCCTCACACAGCAGGGCTTCTGCGGGCAGTTTGTCGTCCGGTTTGAAGCGCCCGGAAACGATCTGCATGCCCAGCTCCTGGACAATGCGCGAGTGCATGCTTTTACGGTCGGAGGGTTTGCGGTAATCCATGGGGAACGGCGCGATCCTGTGCGATGGAGGTGTCGCGCATGATAACAGGCACGACGGGCATTCATCAGATCAGAAGTCAGCGAATGCCTTGTTCATGATCGTTCCAACGCTCCGCGTGGGAATGCCGCTCGTGACGCTCTGCGTCACTTGTTTCGGGGGGACGCGGAGCGTCCCTTGAGGCGTTCCCACGCAGAGCGCGGGAACGATCGGTCGGGTGGGTCAGTGAGAATGGCGCGGCACTTCAGCCCCGCGGCAGCCCACCAGGAAGTCAAAGTCGCAACCCTGATCCGCCTGCAGCACATGGTCGATGTACAGCTGACGATATCCGCCAAGGATCATCTGTTGCGGTGGTTGCAGGTCGGCCATGCGCGCCGCCAGTTCGGCGTCCGGAATGTCCAGGTGCAGACGGCCGCTGGCGCAGTCCAGTTCGATCCAGTCGCCTTCTTTCACCGCGGCCAATGGTCCGCCAGCGGCCGCTTCTGGCGCGACGTGCAGCACCACGGTGCCATACGCGGTGCCACTCATGCGCGCATCGGAAATACGCACCATGTCCGTCACGCCCTGGGCCAGCAACTTGGCCGGCAAGCCCATGTTGCCGACTTCGGCCATGCCCGGATAACCCTTGGGTCCGCAGTTTTTCATGACCAGAATCGAGTTGGCGTCGACGTCGAGTTCCGGATCGTTGATCCGTGCCTTGTACATGTCGAAGTTTTCAAACACCACTGCGCGCCCACGATGTTGCATCAATTGCGGCGTGGCGGCGGACGGCTTGAGCACTGCGCCCAGGGGGGCCAGGTTGCCGCGCAAGACACAGATGCCGCCGTCGGCGCGGATCGGGTTGTCGAGGGTGCGGATCACTTCATCCTGACCATAAATCGGCGCGTCCTTGGTGTTCTCACCGAGGGTCTTGCCGTTGACGGTCAAGGCGTTCGGGTTGGGAATCAGGTTCGCTTCGCCCAGGCGACGCAGCACGGCGGGCAGGCCACCGGCGTAGTAGAACTCTTCCATCAGGAAGCGCCCGGACGGTTGCAGGTCGACAATGGTCGGCATGCCACGACCGATGCGGGTCCAGTCATCCAGGTCCAGTTGCACGCCAATACGGCCGGCAATGGCTTTCAAATGGATCACCGCGTTGGTGGAACCACCGATTGCCGCGTTGACACGGATGGCGTTTTCGAAGGCTTCCTTGGTGAGGATTTTCGACAGCTTCAAGTCTTCGCGGACCATCTCCACCGCGCGCATGCCGGACATGTGCGCCAGTACATAGCGGCGTGAGTCGACCGCCGGAATGGCTGCGTTGTGGGGCAGGGACGTGCCCAGTGCTTCGGCCATGCACGCCATGGTGGAGGCCGTGCCCATGGTGTTGCAGGTGCCGGCCGATCGGGACATGCCGCCCTCGGCCGCGAGGAAATCGTCGAGGGTGATGGTGCCGGCCTTGACCTGCTCGCTGAGCTGCCAGACCACAGTGCCCGAGCCGATGTCCTGACCCTTGTGCTTGCCATTGAGCATCGGTCCGCCAGTGACGACGATGGCTGGCACGTCGCAACTGGCTGCGCCCATCAGCAGGGCCGGGGTGGTTTTGTCGCAACCGGTCAGCAGCACCACGCCATCAATCGGGTTGCCGCGAATGGCTTCTTCGACGTCCATGCTCGTGAGGTTACGGGTGAACATGGCGGTAGGGCGCAGGTTGGATTCGCCGTTGGAGAACACCGGGAATTCCACTGGAAAGCCCCCGGCTTCGATCACCCCGCGTTTGACGTGCTCCGCAATCTGACGGAAGTGCGCGTTGCACGGGGTCAGTTCCGACCAGGTGTTGCAGATGCCGATAATCGGCTTACCTTGGAATTGGTGGTCGGCGATGCCCTGATTCTTCATCCAGCTGCGGTACATGAAGCCGTTCTTGTCGGCGGTACCAAACCATTGGGCGGAGCGCAGGGTGGGTTTCTTATCAGACATGATCGATTCTCTTATTGTATGACTATATGGTTCTGGATGAGGCGTAACATAAGCTCAAATTCGCGGGTTTGGAAGTGTTGTTGGGTAATTAGTATTACTATATAGTCGTTTTCAACGGAGGGATGGTCCTGGCGATTTTTGGCGAGAGGCGTCCCCCGAGGTTCTATAACAACAACAATCGGAGACCGATCTCATGAGCCAGGAACTGCGGCTTATCCGCCGCATCACGCTGAAACTGATTCCCTTCCTGATCCTGCTGTACCTGATCGCCTATGTGGATCGCTCCGCAGTGGGGTTTGCCAAGTTGCACATGGGCGCCGACATTGGCCTCGGTGATGCCGCTTACGGTCTGGGTGCCGGGTTGTTTTTCATCGGCTACTTCCTGCTGGAAATTCCCAGCAACCTGATGCTCGACCGTTTCGGCGCGAGACGCTGGTTTGCGCGGATCATGGTCACCTGGGGCGCCATCACCATCGGCATGGCGTTCGTCCAGGGGCCGAACAGCTTCTATGTGATGCGCTTTCTGCTCGGTGCGGCGGAAGCCGGGTTCTTTCCGGGTGTTCTGTACTACATCACTCAGTGGTTCCCGATTCGCCATCGCGGCAAAATCCTCGGCCTGTTCATCCTTTCCCAACCGATCGCAATGATGGTCACCGGCCCGGTGTCCGGCGGTTTGCTGGGCATGGACGGCACGCTCGGTTTGCACGGCTGGCAGTGGTTGTTCATCGTCATTGGCACGCCGGCGATCCTGCTGACCTGGCCGGTGCTGCGTTACCTGCCTGATGGCCCGCAGCAAGTGAAATGGATGGACCAGGCCGAGAAGGACTGGCTCGCCGGCGAGCTGAAAAAAGACCTTGAGGAATACGGCCAGACCCGCCACGGCAACCCGTTGCATGCGCTCAAAGACAAGCGAGTCTTGCTGCTGGCGCTGTTTTATCTGCCGGTGACGTTGAGCATCTATGGCCTGGGCCTGTGGTTGCCGACCTTGATCAAGCAGTTTGGCGGCAGCGACCTGGTCACCGGTTTCGTTTCGGCGGTGCCGTACATCTTCGGGATCGTCGGCCTGCTGATCATTCCGCGCAGTTCCGACCGTTTGAATGATCGCTACGGACATCTGGCCGTCTTGTATGTGCTGGGTGCCATCGGCCTGTTCCTCAGCGCCTGGCTGACCGTGCCGGTGCTGCAACTGGCGGCCCTGTGCCTGGTGGCGTTTGCGCTGTTTTCCTGCACGGCGGTGTTCTGGACCTTGCCGGGGCGTTTCTTTGCCGGCGCCAGCGCGGCGGCCGGTATCGCCCTGATCAACTCGGTGGGCAACCTCGGCGGTTACATCGGTCCGTTCGTGATCGGTGCGCTGAAGGAGTACACCGGCAACCTCGCGTCGGGGCTGTATTTCCTGTCCTGCGTGATGGTGTTCGGGTTGGTGCTGACCGGCGTGGTCTATCGGTTGCTGGAGCGCAAGCAAGTGCTGCCGGCTGATCAGTTTGCCGCCAGTGCGCGCGGCGCAACCCGTTCCTGACACAAAACCTGTAGGAGCAGAGCTTGCTCGCGATGGCGGCAGAACATTCAGCATCGATGTCATCTGTCAGGTCGCAATCGCGAGCAAGCTTTGCTCCTACAGGGGGTTAGCGGTGTTTTGAAGAATTGTTTACAGGAGAAAACCATGCGTTTGGTTCAGTTCGAATTGAGTAACGGCGAGCGTCGCGTCGGCGTCGTCGAGGGCGGTCTGGTGCGTGAAGTGCAGGATGCGCACACAGTCCGCGACCTGGCGTTGGCAGCAATTGAGGCGGGCACTGATCTGGCGCAACAGGTGAAAGTCCTCGGCCTGGGCATCAGCCACGACTACGCCGAGTTGCTGGCCACGTTGCGTATCCTGCCGCCACTGGATCACCCGGACGCGGCACACATGCTGGTCAGCGGTACGGGCCTGACCCACTTGGGCAGCGCTTCGGCCCGGGACAAGATGCATCAACACGCCGGTGACGAAGCGGCCATGACCGACACCATGCGCATCTTCAAATGGGGCGTGGAAGGCGGAAAACCGCAAGCAGGGCAGGCCGGTGTGCAACCGGAATGGTTCTACAAGGGCGACGGCAGCATCGTCGTTCGGCCGGGCAAGCCGTTCCCGCTGCCGCCCTTCGCCGAAGACGCGGGCGAAGAGCCGGAACTCGCCGGCCTCTACGTCATCGGCCACGATGGCAAGCCTTATCGCCTCGGTTATGCGGTCGGTAACGAGTTCTCCGATCACGTTATGGAGCGAAAAAATTACCTGTACCTGGCGCACTCCAAATTGCGCAGTTGCAGTTATGGTCCGGAACTTCGCGTCGGTGATTTGCCGCCACACCTGGCCGGCACCAGTCGCATCCTGCGTGACGGTGAAGTGCTGTGGCAGAACGAGTTTCTCAGCGGCGAAGCCAACATGTGCCATAGCCTGGAAAACCTTGAGTACCACCATTTCAAATACAGCCAGTTCCTGCGCCCGGGGGACGTGCACATTCATTTCTTCGGCACCGCGACGCTGTCGTTTGCCGATGGCATCCGCACCCGACCGGGTGATGTATTCGAAATCAGCCAGGCCGAATTCGGCGCACCGCTGATCAACGGCATTGCGCCGGTTGAAGCGGCATTCGAACCCGGCACCGTTGGCAGCCTTTAAGGAGATCCGTATGACCCAGATCCTTGGTCACAATTACATCGGCGGTCTGCGCAGTGCGACGGGCACCGTCAAACTCCAGAGCGTCGACGCCACCACGGGCGAGGCCTTGCCTCATGAGTTTTATCAGGCCACCGAGCAAGAAGTGGACGCCGCCGCCACGGCTGCCGGCGCGGCGTATCCGGCCTTTCGCAGCTTGAGTGCCGAGCGACGGGCGCAGTTTCTGGACGCCATCGCCGATGAACTCGATGCCCTCGGCGATGACTTTGTCGCCGTGGTCTGTCGCGAAACCGCGTTGCCCGCCGGACGAATCCAGGGCGAACGCGGTCGCACCAGTGGCCAGATGCGGTTGTTCGCCAAAGTGCTGCGCCGTGGCGATTTTTACGCTGCGCGAATCGACAAGGCGTTGCCCGAGCGCACACCGTTGCCTCGCCCGGACCTGCGCCAATACCGCATCGGCGTCGGCCCGGTCGCAGTGTTTGGTGCCAGCAACTTTCCCTTGGCGTTTTCGACGGCTGGCGGCGACACCGCCTCGGCCCTGGCGGCGGGTTGCCCGGTGGTGTTCAAGGCGCATGGCGGTCACATGGCCACCGCCGAATGGGTGGCTGACGCGATACTGCGCGCCGCGGAAAAAACCGGCATGCCGGCCGGTGTGTTCAACATGATCTACGGGGGCGGGGTCGGCGCAGCGCTGGTCAAGCATCCGGTGATTCAAGCAGTGGGCTTTACCGGCTCGCTGAAGGGCGGTCGCGCCTTGTGCGACATGGCCGCCGCGCGTGCGCATCCCATCCCGGTGTTCGCCGAGATGTCGAGCATCAACCCGGTGATCGTGTTGCCACAGGCGCTGGAAGCCCGGGCGCAAACCATCGCCCGTGACCTGACGGCATCGGTGGTTCAAGGCTGTGGCCAGTTCTGCACCAATCCGGGGCTGGTGATCGGCATTCGTTCACCGCAGTTCAGTGCGTTCGTGCAGCAAGTTGCGTGGATGATCAACGATCAGCCGGCGCAAACCATGCTCAATGCAGGAACCTTGAGCAGCTATGGCCATGGCCTGGACAAGCTCAACGCTCATCCCGGCATCACCCATCTGGCAGGCAATACACAACAGGGCACGCAGGCTCAGCCACAACTGTTCAAGGCTGACGCCAGCCTGTTGATCAGCGGCGACGAAGTCTTGCAGGAAGAAGTGTTCGGCCCGACCACGGTGGTGGTGGAAGTGGCTGATCAGGCGCAACTCAACGCAGCGCTGAAGGGGCTCCATGGGCAACTGACGGCGACGATCATTGGCGACCCGGCGGACTTTGAACAGTTCGGCGAGTTGACGGCGCTGCTGGAGCAAAAGGTCGGACGGATTCTGCTCAACGGTTATCCGACCGGTGTGGAAGTCTGCGATGCGATGGTCCACGGCGGGCCGTACCCGGCAACGTCGGATGCGCGCGGCACGTCGGTGGGCACCTTGGCGATCGACCGTTTTCTGCGCCCGGTGTGCTTCCAGAACTACCCGGACAGCCTGTTGCCGGAGCCGCTGAAGAATGGCAATCCGCTGCGTATCCAGCGGTTGGTGGATGGGCAACCGTCCCGGGAAGCGCTGTAGCTGATCGTTCCCCCCTGTGGGAGCGGGCTTGCCCGCGATGGCGGACTGACAGCCAGCATTGATGTTGAATGTTAAATCGTAATCGCGGGCAAGCCCGCTCCCACATTTGTTCTGTGTTGAGCCGGCGTTTTGCGGTCGGCACTGGGCTGCCCGCGCTTTGAGCTATCATTGCGTTTTTCCCATTTAAAGATTGATTGCCATGACTGCCGTAACCGACACCTTGCTTGAAACCCTCGAACACTGCGACATGGTGGAAATCGACGGGTTGCACGCATTTGAATTTTCCCTTGATGAATTCGACAACCTGCACATCGAATGCATGGACGGCCGAGTGTCCAAGCATTGGGAGTTCACTCCAGCGCAGGTTCAGGCTGCGACCTTCGATCCGACTCTGCAAAGCTGGGTGATCACTGGCGATTCCGGCGAGCACCGCCTGGTGTGCTTGACCGCTATTGGTGGTCATGACGACGATGATGAGCCGGAGGATGCGTAATCTCTGGCCCCTGTTGATGGCCGGCAGTATCGGCGCGATGGGCGTTCAGGTTGCGTCGGCCGACAACCTTCAGTTGCTGGTCGGCTCCTACACGGCCGGTGAGAGCCAGGGGATTTATCGCCTGAACTTCGACAGCTCGACCGGGCAGATCAACGCCCGGCCACTGCAAGTGGTCAACAGCGAAAACCCTTCGTGGCTGACCCTGGCCAAGGATCAGCGTCACCTGTTCGTGGTCAACGAAAACGGCCCGGGGCAGAAAGACCCGGTCGGGCGCGTCAGCAGTTTTGTGATCGATCCCAAGACCCATGCGCTGAGCCTGATCAATCAGGTGCAAAGCCTGGGCAATGAGCCGACGCATTCAAGCCTCAGCGGTGATGCCAGTCATTTGTTTGTCAGCAACTACTCGGTAGCTGAAGATCCAGGCGGCACGCTCGCGGTGTTGCCGGTGGGCGCTGATGGCACGCTGAAACCTGTGGTGCAGATGAGCAGTCATCCCGCGAGTCGGGTCAATCCCGAGCGGCAGCTGTCGGCGCACGTGCATTCGACCGTCTCCTCGCCGGACGGCCATTACGTGTTCTCCAATGACCTGGGGGCAGACAAGGTCTTTGTTTACCGCTTCGACCCCAAAGCCAATCCGGACCTGCCATTAACGCCTGCAACGCCTGCGTTCGTGCCGTTGCCGCCGGGCAGTGGGCCGCGTCATTTGCTGTTCAGTGCCGATGGCAAGCACGCTTGGCTGACCATGGAGATGAGTGCGCAGGTGGCCGTGTTCGATTACAAGGACGGCACACTTGAGCAAACACAAATGATCGACCTGGCGGCCGGCCAGCCTGTGTCCGATAAAGCAGCCGCGGCGCTGCATGCTTCGGCGGATGGCAAATTCCTCTATGTCAGCAACCGCGGCACCGCCAATCAGTTGCTGGTGTTCGCCATCGACCCTGCGACCGGCCACCTGAAGGAACTGCAACGTCGCTCAGTGGAAGGTGATCATCCGCGTGAGTTCAGCCTCGATCCCAGTGGCCATTTCGTGTTGATTGCCAATCAGAAGAGCAACCAGATTGTCGTCGTCGAACGCGATGCCAAGACCGGTTTGCTGGGTAAAACCGTGCAGAAATTGCCGATGGACGCACCCAGCGATCTCAAGTTCCTGCTGCGTCAATAGGCCGCAGGCCCCGGTTCAAGGGGCCTGCATCCTTCTATTAATGCTGCTGATATCTGCTAATGCTACAAAGCATTTCAAGATGCCGAGCCTCGAAGGTTAAGTTTGCTTCACGGCCCCACCGGGCAAGCAAGCCAACTGAACACGAGGAATACCGCCATGAACTTCAATCTCTTCTCCGTTATCGCCGCTTCTGCCATCTCTGCCTCCGTTGCGCTGCCAGCCAGTGCCAACGTTGAAATCAGCGACAAAAAATCCCACGCCCAGAGCTACACCCAGAAATACCTGCAACAGAGCGCCAACTTCTACGCCGCCCTGGATCACAAAACCCAACACTGAAATTTCAGCCCTGCACCTTTTATGCAGGAGCGAAGTCACTGACGTCGATCAAGCTGAACAGCTTCGAGAAACCTGAGTGATGTCGCTCCTGCATAGCGCGTTTACGACAGCATCACATTGCCATTAACGTGCGCCTTGATATCACATGGCCATATGTTTAGATTGGACGCTGCCTTTTTCAGTCCAATTCTAAAAACAAGGGATCGATAGCATGGCGATGCGTCTGGCAGTGGTTCTTCTTTTCCTCTATTCCGCCCCCATTTCTTCGACTGCCCAGCCCGTTCCAGACGAGCCGGATGCGGCCCGTGAGCGCTTGATGAGTTTTATCGAAGACTGAAATAGACGGGCTTAATGATCAACGAAGCTGATGGTCACTATGGATAACCCTGAGTGGTTGCTACGGCTTTTTTGATTGATTCTGTGCGCATCGACACATGCCCACGGAGATCACCATGGCCCRTTCAATCCTCACTTCTGCCAAACACGGCGCCTACCTGGCCATCGGTCTTTACGTGGCGATGGTGTTGGTCTTCAGCCTCTCGGCTCAATCGCACTACACCACCGACGCGCCGATTCAGGTCGCTTATCCCGCCATCCAGTTCGAACACCGTGCGCAAAACGCAGGGGTTGAACACGTAGAGCTGGCGGGAGTGGTCGGGGCATGAAAGGGCGCAATCTCTGGGTGATTGCCTTCCTGGCCTTCATCACCAATGGATTTTCGTTACTGGGAATAGGGCAGGGCTCAGTAGGTTCCGTGGCACGCTCGATCGAGGCCAAACACGACCTCTCTCGCAACATCGAAACGCAAAAGGCCATGGGGCTGCTGGCCGGCAATCCGCCGATCAAACGCCAGGTCGATTTCTTCGGGCCGTTCCAGGTGGACTGCTCGGTGTTGCAGATGTGTGAAGTGTTCGCCTGAATCCCCCAGACAACGCGATCCTGTAGCAGCTGGCGCAGTCTGCGTCCGACTGCGCAGCAGTCGTAAATCCGGCTTGCTCGGTTTGTCTGATACACCGCATGCGCTGATTTTACGACTGCTGCGCAGCCGGACGCAGGCTGCGCCAGCTGCTACAGGGGTTACTTGTGCATCACGCCGGTAAACAGGTCTGACTCCAGAAACCGCTGCAACCAGGCCTGCAGCCGCACGTATGGCGTCTGCGCGAACCACTCGCGATCGACGTGGGCGAATTGGCGCACGAACGGCATCAAGGCGACATCTGCCAGGCTTGGATGGTCCGCCAGCAAGTAATCGCGACCCTCCAGCAATGCGTCAAGCGTGCGCAAAAACGCCTCACCTTCGGCCCGATAAACCGCCATCGGTTGCTCGGGGTAGCGTTCGGCGTATTTGTAGCGATTCAGATGCACCTTGAACGCCTGATCGTTCGTCTCGATCAGGGCGGCGATGCGCGCTTGTCCGGCGGCATCCTCGTTGAGCAACCAGTCTTGCGGATCGTTCTGCGCCAACGCCCAATGCATGATCGCCAGGCTTTCATCGATGACCCGGCCATCCGCGTCCAGCACCGGCACCGTGCCTTTGCTCGACAGGGCGAGCATCTCGGCGGGTTTGGCCTTGAGGCTGACTTCGACAATGTTCACCGCGACCCCCGCGTAGCGCAGCGCCATGCGGGCGCGCATGGCGTAGGGGCAGCGGCGGAAGGAATACAGCGTATTCATTTCACCTCCAGGGTGCTCAAGCCATTGCCCTGGCGATGGACCTGAATCTGCACCGGAATCCGTTCGTGCATTTCCTGAACGTGGGAAATCACCGCCACCTTGCGGCCCTGGGCTTGCAAGCCGTCGAGCGCGTCCATGGCCAATTGCAGGGACTCCGGATCGAGGCTGCCGAAGCCTTCGTCGATGAACAGCGACTCGATTTTCAGCGTGCTCGACGCCATCGACGCCAGACCCAGGGCCAGCGCCAGCGACACCAGGAATGTCTCGCCGCCGGACAGCGAATGCACCGAGCGCAGTTCATCGCCCATCTCGGTGTCCATCACCAGCAACCCCAGCATGCTACCGCCGCGCTTCAACCGATAACGGCGCACCAGTTGGCGCAACTGCACGTTGGCGTGATGCACCAGCAGATCAAGGTTGTAGGCCTGGGCGATTTTGCGGAAGGTATCGCCGGTGGCCGAACCGATCAACGCATTCAGGCGTGCCCAGCGCTGGAACTCGGTGTAAGCATCGGCGATCTGCTGGGCCAGGGCCTGATTGGCGTTCTGCCGGCGCTGATCCTCGGCCTGTTCGGCGCGCAGTTCGGCGCAGCGGTGTTCGCTGGCGGCAAACAGGTTTTGCACGTCGGTGAGGGCCGTGGCCAATTGCTCGGCGTCGAGGTTGCCATTGTGTTGCGCCTGATGATTGAGCAGGCGCTGATCGCGCTCCTGCACGCGAACCTTGGCCTGCTCAATGGCTTTTTCACTGTGCTGCAAGTGTTCGCGCAGTTCACTGACCTGCTGATCGTCGACGCTCAGCAGGGTTTCCAGGCCGGCGTCGTCCAGTTCCGGGTGCTGGGCGCGCCAGTCGGCAATCTTGCCCGCCAACTCACGGTTTTCGGCTTCCAACGCCAGTGAGCGATCTTGCTGTGCCTTGAGCTCGGCGGCCAATTGCACCAGGCGCGTGAGCACACTTTGCAGTTCCTGAGAGGCCGAGGTTTGGGCATGACGGGCCTGTTCGACGGCCTTGTCCAATTGCTCCAGCCAGTGCTCGGCGCTGCGGTGCTCGCCCAACAATTGCGATAGTTTGTGCTGGCAAGCCTGTTGCTGCTCGGCGAGCGCGTTGAACTGCTGCTGAGTCGCGTCCAGTTGCTGGACGCGTGTCAGTTGGCGGTCCTGTTCTTTCTCCAGCGTCTGCTGGCGTTGCTGCTGCTCGCTCAGTTCGTCGCGCTGCTGGTCGAGTTGCTCCAGGCGTTGGGCGATCTGCCGGTCGAGTTGCATGAACGTCGCGGCTGGTTCGCTGCGCAAGGCTTGCAGGGTGTCTGCCGGCAGCAAGGTGCTAAACGCAGTCAGTTCCTCGTCCAGACGCTGGCGATCACTGCTCAACTCGCGTTGCTGGTTGACCAGGTGTTGAGTGGCCTGCTGGCTGGCCGACTCCGCGTTGCGCAGTTGCTGCTGTAGGCGCGCGGCGTCCTGTTGCAGGGTGAGCAGGGCGGTTTGGCGTTGTTCGTCTTGCGTGATGCTTTGGTTCAACTGGCTGTTTTGCTGGGCCAGCCATGCGTCACGCTTGACGGCGTCCTGGGCCAGCAGTTGGGCTGACAGCGGGTGCGCTTCGAGGCTTGGTGTCAGGCCCTGCTGTTGTGTCACGAGCTGTTCTTGCTGTTGCAGCAGCTCTTTTTGCTGAGCAATCAAACCACCCACTTCGCCGCGCAAGTCGGTGAGTTTTTCCTTCAACAGATCGACGGCTTTCTGCGCGTTGGCCTGTTCGCTTTCATCATGCCGACCGAGGCTTTGCAACAGCGCTTCGGGCTGATGATAAGGATGGTCAGCGCTGCCACACACCGGGCACGGTTGATCGTCCTGCAACTGCCCGCGCAACTCTTCGACACTGGCGCTGCGGGCCAGACGCTGACGCTCCAGCAGTTCGCGGGTGACGCTCAGGGTCTGTTCGGCGACCGCCAATTCATTCTTGGCCTTCACACCGTCCTGCGTCAGGCGATCACGCGCCTGCTGGGCCGTGAGTTGGCGCTGGTGCAGTTCGGCGCTGCGCTTGTCCAGGTCTTGCTGACTGGCCCACAGCCTTGTCAGCTCCTCGAACGCACGGAGTTGTTTGCGGTTGTCCTGCAACAGGGTGCCGAGCAACTGGATCTGTTCGGCCACCGCTTCAGGCTCGGCACCGGCTTCTTTGTAGAGCACTTCCAGCTGTTGCTTTTGCGCGGTCAATTCTTCGCTGGCGCGGGTGGCGTTGTGCTCCAGGGCGGTCAATTCCGCCTGGCCTTTGTTCAAGCGATTGCCGATCAACATCAGTTGTTGCAGGCGATCGCGGTAGGCATTCCACGCATCGCTCAACGGCGCCAGGTGAACGCTCTGTTCCAGCTCTCCGGCCATCCGTTGCAGGCGCGCGGCCACTTGCTGCTGTTGCTCAAGCAGGCCTTGAATGGTGCTCTGCCCTTGAACGCAGGCCTGTTCGGCGTGTTGCTTGAGGTCGGCGCTGGTGGCGGTTTCCTTGACCAGGCGGGCGAGGGTGCTCTGTTCTTCAAAGGCCTGTCGCAGCAACGGTGCATTGGCGGCGTGTTGGCTTTGCGCCTCGACCAGTGCAGCCTGCGCAGCGCTCAGACTGGCCTCGAGTTGTGCTTGCCGTTCGTTCAGCGCGGTTTGCTGCTCGATGTGCTGCTGGATCTGCGCTGCCAGCGGCGTGAGCTGCGTGGTGAGTTCGGTTGTTCGCGCAAATTGATGGCGTTGCGGGGCCAGTTGCTCCAGGCGCGTCAGCTTCAAGCGTTGGTCGGCAAGACCGTCCCAATGTTGCTGAGCACCGGTCAGTTGCTCGGCGGCGCTCTGCTGTTGGTCCTGTAGTTGACGCAACTCCTTGAGCCAGGTGTGCTGCAACTCAAGTTGTTTGAGCTGCGCCTGTTGAGTCTTCAGCTGTTGCTGCGCCTCATTAAAGCGCTCATCCAGCTCGACCCGCGCTTCGGGCGACAGTGGCGTCACGCCCGTGGCCTGATCCTGCAACAGCTTGTGGGCTTCGCGTGCTTCTTTGGTCTTGTCGAACGCGCGGCGCCCGAGTTGGGTGTAGAGCGCGGTGTCGGTGAGCTTTTCCAGCAGTTCGCTGCGTTCGTTGTCATTGGCCTTGAGGAACGCACTGAATTCACTCTGGGCGAGCAACACGGCGCGGGTGAACTGCTCGAAGTTCAGGCCCAGTACGGCTTCGAGTTGGGTTTTGAACTCGACTTTCTGGCTCGCCAGCAGTTGATCCTGATCGATGTCGCGCAAACTCTGACGACTGGCTTGCAGCTTGCCACCGGCCTTTTCCCGTGCGCGATTGGCTTCCCAGCGCGCACGGTAGCGGCGGCCATCGATGCCGACGAAATCAACTTCGGCATAGCCTTCACCCGTGCCGCGACGCAGCAGCGTGCGCGGGTCGCCGGTGCTGATTTCACCGTCGGCATCCGGCGCTTTAGCGGACACTTGAGCATTGCTCAGGCGCGGCACGGCGCCAAACAGCGCCAGGCACAAGGCATCAAGCAGTGTGCTTTTGCCGGCACCGGTCGGCCCCGTAATCGCGAACAGACCGGCACTGGCCAATGGCTCAGCGGTGAAATCAATTTCAAACGGCCCGGCCAGGGAGGCGAGGTTTTTCAGGCGGATCGCGAGGATTTTCATGGCTGTTCGCTCTCCATCTGCACGTCTTGCAACAACTCGGCAAAGTCCTTCAGCGTTTGCTCATCGACCTCGCTGCCATAGCTGTCCTGCCACGCGCGGCTGAACAGCTCCTGCGGCGTGAGTTGATCGAGTTCGACCAGGGTGGTGCTGTCATCGACGCCATCGCGGCTGCCGTTTCCGGCGTATTCGGCGGCGATGCGCACCAGGCGCACGGCTTTGCCTTGCAGGGCAGTTTCAACCTGGTGGCGCAAGTCGGGTTGCGGTTCATCGAGACGCACCCGCA
Organism: Pseudomonas sp. P1_F1_2; assembly: GCF_056405815.1. Classification (NCBI taxonomy): domain Bacteria; kingdom Pseudomonadati; phylum Pseudomonadota; class Gammaproteobacteria; order Pseudomonadales; family Pseudomonadaceae; genus Pseudomonas; species Pseudomonas sp. P1_F1_2. The sequence continues at coordinate 19,054 of NZ_JBFUBK010000066.1, forward strand.
CTTCCAGCCACGGCTGGCGCTGGATGTCGGCCAGCAGATCGATATTCGGCAGGTCGGCCAGTTGCAGGAGGATGTCCGCCAACGGCGCCGGGCCGATGCGTTGCAGGTTGATGGCGCGGGGAATCAGCTTCGGTTCGACGCTGATCAGGGTTTCGCCGTCGAGCGTGATGTCGAGGATTTGATGCTGATAGCCGATCTCGGAGAACGACAGCGGAATGGGCGAGCCGCTGTAGCGGATGCGCTCTTCGCCATTGACCTTCTGCGGCTTGTGCAGATGGCCAAGGGCAACGTAACTGATGCTCGGCCCGAACAGACTGGCGGGCAGGGCTTCGGCGTTGCCGATGATCAGGCTGCGCTCGGAGTCTTCCGAGACCGAACCGCCTGCCATGTGCGCATGGCTGATGGCGATCAGCGCCTGGCCCGGCTTGCGCTTGGCGTTGGCCGCTTCGATCAGCCATTCATGCACCTGGCCAATCCCGCGCAAGTAGTTGTCGCCCAGCTGTGCGCCGGTAACTTCGGCGGGGCGCAGAAACGGCAGCGCCAGGCACCAACCGGCAATTTCGCCAGAGGCGTCGGGCAGCGGCAGCAGCAGGCGTTCAGCGTCCAGTTGGCCGTCATCGAGCCACAGCACACGACCGAGGGCGTGAGTGCGCAAGCGCCGCATCAACGGCGCGGGCAGTTCGATCCGCGAGCCGGAATCGTGGTTGCCAGCGATCATCACGATGGTCAGCAAAGGTTGCTGCTCATGGGCGCTGACGATGAAATCGTAGAGGCGCTCCTGGGCTTTGACCGGCGGGTTGACGGTGTCAAAGATATCGCCGGCGATCAGCAGCACATCGGGCTGGTCCAGCTTCAGCTGGCGCAACAGCCATTCGAGGAAACAGGCGTGCTCAAAGTCGCGCTCCTGGCCGTGCAGGTTCTGCCCAAGGTGCCAGTCGGAGGTGTGAAACAGACGCAAGGCGTACTCCGTAGGAAATAAGGTGATGGCCGCGTGGGAAATGATGGCGGCTAAAGGGGAGGGAGTTTACTGGCAAACACAGCCGATGTGGCCAGCAACACGAAAACCCTGTAGCAGCTGGCGAAGCCGGCGTCCGAGTGCGCAGCAGTCGTAAATCCTGCAACGCGGATTGTCTGGCAAACCGCGTATGCAGACATTGCGACTGCTGCGCAGCCGGACGCAGCCTCGCGGGCTCGGCCGCTGCTACAGAGGGTGATTATTTGGGGTAAAGCGGCGGCAACCCACTATCGCCCACCGGGTCGTGAACCCGTTCGGCAATCGGGATGGCCTTGATCGCGCGCCACAGTTCTTCGCCTTGCCAGTATTGGCCGGTTTCGCTGTAGAGCGCGCCGTTCAGGCCGTCGAGGGCATCGGACAGCGGCACGAAACGGGCGGCCATGTCGGCCAGGGTTTCCGGTTGTTGCCGGGCCCAGGCGTCGAGCGCCTGGCGGGTGGCGTGTGAGTCGTTGGCCTGGCAGGCGCGCTTGAGTTCGTCGAGGACGGTGCGCGGGCTCGGGCCGGTTTGTGTGGCGCGCAGGATCGCCGGTTGCCAGCGGGCACGCCACCAGAGGCCGAAGCCGAGCAGGGTGGTGAAGGCCAGGATCAGCGTGCTGAGTTTCCAGCGCCACAGGGTTTCGTTGTCGGCAGCGGAGCTGACTTGAGGCGTCCCGGCCGGCGCGTCGACCAGCATGCTTGGGTTGTTGGCGACTTGCAGGGTGCGCGCCGGCAGGCTGCTGTGTTCCAGATGATCTTCGAAGGTGTTCCACCAGACCACGTCCACCGTCGGCAGCTCGATTGCGCCGCTGCGGGCCGGAACCAGGGCTTCACGGTCTTCGCGAATGCCGATCAGGCCGCGCTCACTGTTCTCGTTGCTCAGCATCGGTTGATCGGGATAACGCCGCAAGCCGCTGACATCAGTGGCGGGCAAGGGCGGCAATTGCGAGCTGGCCTGGCCTTCTACCTTCAAGGTCAGGCTGCGGGTGAACGAATCGCCCACCTGTGCATGGTCCGGTTGCGGGTTCCAGCTTTCGCCCAGGCTCACGCTGCGGGCCGGCAACCAGGGCAGGTCCGCGGGGTAAGTGATGGGTTTGGCCTTGACCGTCAGTAACGTTTGCGTGGAGCTGACACGCATCAGTTTCCCGGTTTTCGGCCCCTGTGCAGCGGCGTCCTGAGCGGGTTGAGTGTCGACCAGCGTGGCGCTGAATATCTGCGTTGGAATGGTCAGTTCGCCGCTGTGTTGCGGGTAGATCGCGTAGCGCATTTCGATCACGCCATGGCGCAGCCCGTTGATGACTTTTTCATAGGTGCGTGACTCGCCCAGTTGTTCGATACGCGCGTCGGGCACCTGCAACGGGGTCAGGCTGCTGTCGTCGTACAGCGACACCGAATGGTAGATGCGCAAGGTCAGGATCGCCTGCGCCTGTACGTACACACTGGTCTGGTCGAGGCTGACATCGATAAACACCGGCGCCAGTTTGCTCGCGGTGTCCTGGTTTTCGCTCTCGACCACTTGCACCGTAATGGGCTGGCTCTGCACCTCGCCCAGTTGCAAGGGTGGAATCGTCACGCTGCCGTTTTCCTTGGGCAGCAACGTGATAATCCAGCGCGTGGTCGCGCGGTTGTCGCCACTGAGGGTGTTCAACTGGTTGACCTGGCGGGTGTCGCGTACTTCGAACAGGGGTTCGAGCGGGGTCAGGTCCGGCTTGCCGAACTGTGTCACGTCGCTGGATTCCAGGGTCAGTTCGACCGTCTCGCCGGAGTTCAGGCGACTGCGATCGACACTGGCGACGAGCCCCGACGCCTGGGCCTGAAAGGTGCAGCACAACAAGGCAAGCATGAAGAGGGTGAAGCGGGTCATCGAGTTTTTCCCTGATCCTGATGTTGTTGCTGTTCGTACCAGAATTTGCGCCTGAGCAATTCACCCGGATCATCCGGGATCTTGCGTAACCATTGCTCCAGCGCCTGAAGCTGCTCGCCCTGGAGCGTGTCGCTGGTCGGGCGCGGTGGCGGTTTGGTGCTTTGCTCGTCGGCCAACTCGCTGCCCGGGACTTCATTGCCGCCGGGTTTCGGCGGCGTGGTGGTCTGTTGTTCGGTCTCCGCGGTGGCCGGTTGTGCGTCAGTTTGCGGTTCACCATTGCTCGTCGGTTGCGTGGCGGCGCCTGGCTGCTCCTGCTCGGCGTTTTGCGCCTCGCTGTCGTCGCTGGTTTCCGGCTCCACGGGCGCTGGGGTGTTTTTCTGCTTCAGCAGACTTTCCACCAACGCCTTGTTGGTCAAGGCCGGACGCAAATCCGGTTGAAGTTCCAGCGCCTGTTCGTAGGCATCCAGCGCGGCTTCCAGCTCACCGCTTTTGGCCAGGGCGTTGCCACGATTGTAGTGGGCATGGGCATCATTGCCTTGGGCGAACCGCTGGGCGGCGCCACTGTAGTCGCCGGCTTCATACAGCGCCACACCTTGCCACTGCGGGTCCTGAAAATACTGTGCCGCCCTGGCCGGGTGGTCTTGGTTGAGCAGGTGCAGACCCCGTTGATCCGGGCGCAACCACAAGTCCTGGAAGTCGAAGGCATAACTCGGTTGCGGCAGCATCAACAGCAATGGCAGGCAGAACAGCCAGCCGCGCCGTCCGGCACAGGCCGCCAACAGCAACAGTGGTAGCAACAGCCAGTAACCCTGGTCGGCCCAAGTGTCCAGTCGCAGCGTTTGCCCGTCGTTGCGCAGCGCACGCGGGCCATCGAGCAGGCCCAGTGCGCGCAGGTCTGAATCATCCAGACGCGCCTGGCGATACTCTCCGCCGAGATCGCTGGCAAAGGCTTTCAGGTTGGGGGTGTCCAGGCGTGGCACCAGAATCGCGCCGTCACTGTCCTTGAGGAAGCTGCCGTCCTCCTGAGCGACTGGTGCACCTTCGGCGGTGCCAATGCCCAGCATCAAAAACTGCGTCGAGTGCCCCGCCAGTGCCTGACGAATACCTTGGCGTTCCTGTTCGGTCAGGGTCGAGCCGATCAGCAAAATCCGCCCGTCGCCCAAGGCGCCCTGGCTCAGCAGGGCAAGGGCCTTGTTCACCGCGAGATCGGCGCGATGGCCGGCTTCGGGCATCAGTGAAGGTTTCAGCGCGTCCAGCAGGTTGCGGCTGGTCGACAGGTCATCCGACAACGGCACCAACGTGTGGGCGCTGCCGGCGTAGACGACGATGGCGGTCTGGGCGTCGCTGCGCACTTGCAGCAGGTCGAGCAGCTTGCGTCGTGCCTGTTCAAGCCGGTTCGGCGCCACGTCGGTGGCGAGCATTTCCGGGGTCAGTTCAAGCACCACCACCAGCGGGTCGGCAGGTTTCTGACTGGCTTGTTCGACCCGTTGCCAGCTCGGCCCCAGCAGTGCCAGTACGGTCAACATCCAGGCCAGTCCGAGGACCACCCATGGCAGTTTGCTGTCGCGTCCGTTGCCGCCACTGAGCAGGGCGGCATGGAAGGCCGGCGGCAGAATCATCTGCCAGCGCCCGGCACGTTTTTGCCGGTGCCAGAGTTGCCACAGCAACCAGCCCAGTATCGGCAACAGCAACAGCCACCATGGGCGGAACCAGAAAGGCCAGAGCGCGCTCATCGGCGTCTCCGCGAGCGCAGGCGTTTGAGACGCTGACGCCAGTCAGGCAGTGGCGAGTGCAAGAACAGATCCTTGGTAAACAAGCGTAGAAACGGGTTATCCGGCCAGCGTTCGCGCACCACCAACAGCATGCTCAACAGCAACGCCATCGTCAGCGGCCAGTGATACAACGCCTGCGCCGGACGGGCCTGGGTGGGTTGTTGCGTCACCGGTTCGAGTTTGTCCAGGGTGTCCTTGATGGCTTGCAGTTCGTTGCCGTCATGGGCACGGAAGTATTGGCCGCCGGTGGCTTGGGCGATGGCTTGCAGGGCCGGTTCGTCGAGGTCCAGGCTCGGGTTGATGCCCAGAAAGCCCAGCGTGCCGCTTTCTTCCGGGTTGGCACCAATGCCGATCGGGTAGATTTTTACCCCTTCGTTTGCCGCCAGCCGCGCTGCGGTCAACGGGTCGATTTCGCCTCCGTTGTTGGCGCCGTCGGTGACCAGAATCAGCACACGGCTCTGTGCCGGACGTGTGCGCAGGCGTTTAAGGGCCAGGCCAATGGCGTCGCCGATGGCGGTGTTCTTGCCAGCGATGCCGATGCGCGCTTCGTCGAGCCAGACCCGCACGGTGTGCCGGTCGAAGGTCAGCGGGGCTTGCAGGTAGGCCTGGCTGCCAAACAGAATCAGTCCGACCCGATCGCCATCGCGGCTTTCCAGGAAATCACCGAGTAAATGTTGCACGAGGCTCAAACGGCTGACGTCTTCCTCCTGCCACTGCATGTCGGGGAAATCCATCGAGCCGGACACGTCCACCGCCACCAGCAAGTCGCGGCCACTGGCCGCAATCGGCAGCGGTTCGCCGAGCCATTGCGGGCGCGCGGCGGCGATCAGCAGCAACAACCACAGCAGCATGAACGGTGCCTGTTGACGCCAGGCCGGCAGATTCGCCCGGGCGCGGCGTCGAGTGAGGCCTTCGAGGTCGCTGAGGAAACTGACTTTAAGTGCCGGCTCGCCGCTGTCGGCGACCGGCAGCAACACGCGCATCAGCCAAGGCAGGGGCAGCAAGGCAAAAATCCACGGCCAGGCGAACTCAAACATGCTTGCGAATCCAGGTGTCGACGGCTTGGGTCAGGCCGGCGATGGCCTTGTCGTCGAGTTTGCATTCGGGTTTGTAGGCACCTTCGACCAGGACCATCCAGCGCGTCAGGCCGGCAGCCGGGCAGCGGTTGTCGAGAAACGCCAGCCATTTGCGCCCGTTGAGGGTGTGGCTCTGGCTGTAGGGGTAATGGTTGCGGCACAGGCGCTTGAGCAAGCCATTGAGTTGCTGTAGCCAGGCACCGGCCGGCGCACCGTCGTAGGGTTTGGGCATCAGTGCCAGTTCGGCCAGCGCAGCGACACGCACCGGGTCCAGTGGCTGTTCGGCGCGAACGACGGGCTGTTTGCGCGCAAACACGTGTCGCAACCGCCACAGGCCAACGCCGATCAGTGGCAGCAATAAAAGTAATAACCACCAGCCCGGCGCGGGTGGCCAGAACTCGATGGGTGGCGGGGTAATCAGCGGTTGCAGTTGATCGAGACTGCTCATCGACCTTTCCCCGGTTTTTGTGGGTTCAGGTATTCGCGCAGTTGCTCGACCATCTCGGTCTGGGTGCTTAAGGGCATCAACAAGACGCGCAGTTTTTGTGCAAGCAGTTCCCAGCGAGCGATGCGCGCTTCGGCTTGTGCGCGATAGGTCTGGCGCAGGTCGTAATTGAGCGTGTCGAGCTCCAGTTGCGCGCCACGTTCGGCAAAACGCAGCAAGCCTGCGGCAGGCAGGGCATGGTCCAGTGGATCGGACAAAGGCAGGAGCAACAGGTCGCAATGGCGCGACAGCAGGCTCAGTTGTTGTTCCGAGCCTTCGGTCAGGGCGCGCTCGTCGCAGATGACGATAACCAGACTGCCGGGGCGCAACACTTCCCGCGCCCGACGCAGTGCCATGTTCAAAGAATCACGGTTCTGCTCGGTTTCGGCGTGCAGCGATTGATTGACCCGCACCAGCCGGTTGAGCAATTGCAGCAGGCTTTGTTTGCTGCGCCGGGGTTTGATTTCGTAGTGCTCGTTGTCGCCGAACACCAGTCCGCCCACCCGGTCGTTATGGCCCAGTGCGGCCCACCCGATCAGGCTGGCGGCCTGGGCGGCAAGGACCGATTTGAACATCAGGCCCGAGCTGAAGAACAGCCGGCAGCTTTGCTCGACCATGATAAAAATCGGCCGTTCGCGTTCTTCATGGAACAGCTTGGTGTGGGGCTCCTGGGTGCGTGCCGTCACGCGCCAGTCAATGGTGCGCACATCGTCGCCGGCCTGATAAACCCGCACCTGGTCGAAATCCACACCGCGTCCACGAAACTTGGAGTGGTGCAGGCCGATCAGCGGGCTGCGTTGGCTCGGCGTGGAAAACAACTGCACTTCACGCACGCGATGGCGCATCTCGATCAGCTCGGCGAGGCTGACGCGGATGCCCGGCTCGGGCGGCGCAAGGGCGTTCATCGGGGTCAAGCGACAGCTACGACGTCGAGAATCCGCTGGACCACCCGGTCCTGGTCGATGCCAGCAGCTTCGGCTTCAAAGGACAGGATGATGCGATGGCGCAACACGTCAAACAGCACGGCCTGGATGTCTTCAGGGCTGACGAAGTCGCGCCCGGCCAGCCACGCGTGAGCCCGTGCGCAACGGTCCAGCGCGATAGATCCACGAGGGCTGGCGCCGTAGGCGATCCAGTCGGCCATCTCCGGGTCGAACTTGCCAGGGTTGCGCGTGGCCATGACCAGTTGCACCAGGTATTCCTCCACGGCGTCGGCCATGTACAAACCGAGGATTTCCTTGCGCGCGGCGAAGATCGCCTGCTGGCTGACCCGGCGCTCCGGTTTGGTTTCGCCGTTCAGGGCTTCACCACGGGCCTGCTGCAGGATCTTGCGTTCCACCGTTGCGTCCGGGAAACCGATTTTTACGTGCATCAGGAAGCGGTCGAGCTGGGCTTCGGGCAGCGGGTAGGTGCCTTCCTGCTCAATCGGGTTTTGCGTCGCCATCACCAGAAACAGCGGCGAGAGCTCATACGTGCTGCGCCCGACACTGACCTGACGTTCGGCCATGGCTTCGAGCAGCGCCGATTGAACCTTGGCCGGGGCGCGGTTGATTTCGTCCGCCAGTACCAGGTTGTGGAAGATCGGGCCTTGCTGAAACACAAAGCTGCCGGTTTCCGGGCGATAGATTTCCGTGCCGGTAATGTCGGCAGGCAACAAGTCAGGGGTGAACTGGATGCGGTGGAACTGGGCTTCGATACCTTCGGCAAGCTCTTTGATGGCCTTGGTCTTGGCCAGGCCCGGGGCGCCCTCGACCAGCATGTGGCCGTCGGCAAGCAAAGCGATGAGCAAGCGCTCGATGAGTTTTTCCTGGCCGAGAATCTGCGTTGAAAGAAAGGTTCGCAGCGCGAGCAGCGCTTCACGATGTTCCATCGATGACTGTTCCTGGAAAGGGTGACCGAAGACGTTCGAATAACGCCAGGGCTGGGGGCGTTACTTTAATCCATCGCGGGGGGCGGCGACTAACGGCATTTTGTGCAAAGTGCGGGAAATGATTGGCGAAGGGTTGGAAGTTTTCAGGCTCGCAGGCTGGTGGCGTTCTTTCGGACGCTATCGCGGGCAAGCCCGGCGCCCACAAGTATCGGCGGTGCGCTTGCGATGCTTGCAACACCTCCGAACCTGTGGGAGCCGGGCTTGCCCGCGATGAGGCCCGCTCAGGCGCTATCAAAGCTCGCTTATATAAGTACCAGTCCCGTCAAGAATGTTACGTAGTGTTTCTTCTACTTCAGCCAGATCACTGGCATCGGTGTTGTGAATGATTTCCAGCGAGTCATCCCCATTCAGCGCATCCGCATCCGCCGCCGCGATTTCGATCAGCAGGCGGGTAGGGCTCAGAGTGACTTTGACCCCGTCCAGCGTCGAAGGCTCGCCATCGAGAGTAATTTCCAGTTCGTCTTCATCCGGGTAGCGGGTCATCAGGAACATATCGCCCTGAGTGCTGTGGCAGGCGAGCATGGCCATGTTGTCTTCCTCGTCATCGCAAGGGTTCACAATCAAGAGGTCGGTGGTCATTTGCATGGGCAATTCCTGGCTCGGCGAGCATGGTGAAGACGAACAAAGCGCAATTGTGCCAGTGGAAGGGAATTTCTGCTCGGTCGAGTGTCAGAGGAGGGGCGTGGACACTTGAAGTGTTGCTGGTCATTTCTGGTACGCGAGTGCCGTAAAACCGGGGATAAAACGCCCGTTTTCGGCCACGGCTGCTAGTGTTGTTCGAGGCGTGGGCCATTAGCTGCGTACCGATGACCGAATATGTCGCAGCACCGCAAGCACGGGCCTTGCCGCACTCGTTAAGCTGCGCAACGGATGAGCACCTGTAAAGACATTGCGCTGCATGCAGTCCAGTCGTTTTTGCAGATGCCCATTCATGGAAGGTGAATGTGACCTGAGTGTCTCGTCCAGCTTCACCCACCTGTCGCCCTGTTTCCTCTGCCCGAGAATCAGGAACCGGGTGACGGACCACCCCGAAAGGGGTTTTGCACGCGACGCTTCCATCAATAACAAGCCCAAGCGGAGTACCACAGATGGCGTTCTTCACCGCAGCCAGCAAAGCCGACTTCCAGCACCAACTGCAAGCGGCACTGGCACAGCACATCAGTGAACAGGCACTGCCACAAGTGGCGCTGTTCGCCGAACAATTCTTTGGCATCATTTCCCTGGACGAGCTGACCCAGCGTCGGTTGTCCGACCTCGCCGGCTGCACCCTTTCTGCGTGGCGCCTGCTTGAGCGCTTCGATCACGCTCAACCGCAAGTGCGCGTCTACAACCCTGACTACGAGCGCCACGGCTGGCAGTCGACCCACACCGCGGTCGAAGTGCTGCACCACGACCTGCCATTCCTGGTGGACTCGGTGCGTACCGAGCTGAACCGTCGCGGCTACAGCATTCATACCCTGCAAACCACTGTGCTGAGCGTGCGTCGCGGCAGCAAGGGCGAATTGCTGGAAATCCTGCCCAAAGGCACCCAGGGCGAAGGCATTCTTCAAGAATCGCTGATGTACCTGGAAATCGACCGTTGCGCCAACACCGCCGAGCTCAATGTCCTGAGCAAAGAGCTGGAGCAGGTGCTAGGTGAAGTCCGCGTCGCGGTCGCCGATTTCGAGCCGATGAAAGCCAAGGTCCAGGAAATCCTGACCGGCCTGGACAACAGCCAGTTCGCTGTCGACCCGGAAGAAAAAGGCGAAATCAAAAGCTTCCTGGAATGGCTGGTGGGCAACCACTTCACGTTCCTGGGCTACGAAGAGTTCGTGGTGCGCGATGAAGCCGACGGCGGCCACATCGTCTACGACCAGGACTCCTTCCTGGGCTTGACCAAACTGCTGCGTACCGGCCTGACCTACGATGACCTGCGCATCGAAGACTACGCCGTGAACTACCTGCGCGAACCGACCCTGCTGTCCTTCGCCAAGGCCGCGCACCCAAGCCGTGTACACCGTCCGGCTTACCCGGATTACGTGTCGATCCGCGAAATCGACGCTGACGGCAATGTCATCAAGGAATGCCGTTTCATGGGCCTGTACACCTCCTCGGTGTATGGCGAGAGCGTGCGGGTCATTCCGTACATCCGTCGCAAGGTCGAGGAAATCGAACGCCGTTCCGGCTTCCAGGCCAAGGCCCACCTGGGCAAGGAATTGGCGCAGGTGGTCGAAGTACTGCCGCGCGATGACCTGTTCCAGACCCCGGTCGACGAACTGTTCAGCACCGTGATGTCGATCGTGCAGATCCAGGAACGCAACAAGATTCGCGTGTTCCTGCGCAAAGACCCGTACGGCCGTTTCTGCTACTGCCTGGCTTACGTGCCACGCGACATCTATTCCACCGAAGTGCGCCAGAAGATCCAGCAAGTGCTGATGGATCGCCTGAAAGCCTCGGACTGCGAATTCTGGACGTTCTTCTCCGAATCCGTGCTGGCTCGTGTACAGCTGATCCTGCGTGTCGACCCGAAAAACCGCATCGACATCGATCCGCTGTTGCTGGAAAAAGAAGTGGTGCAAGCCTGCCGCAGCTGGCAGGACGATTACTCGGCCCTGACCATCGAAAGCTTCGGCGAAGCCCACGGCACCAACGTGCTGGCCGACTTCCCGAAAGGCTTCCCGGCCGGTTATCGCGAGCGGTTTGCCGCTCACTCGGCTGTGGTCGACATGCAACACCTGCTGAGCCTGAGCGAAAAAAATCCACTGGTCATGAGCTTCTATCAGCCGCTGGGTCAGGTCTCCGGCCAGCGCATGCTGCATTGCAAGCTGTATCACGCCGATACGCCACTGGCGCTGTCCGACGTGCTGCCGATCCTGGAAAACCTCGGCCTGCGCGTGCTGGGTGAATTCCCGTATCGCCTGCGTCACACCAACGGTCGCGAGTTCTGGATTCACGACTTCGCGTTCACCGCTGCCGAAGGCCTGGAACTCGACATCCAGCAACTCAACGACACCTTGCAGGACGCGTTCGTCCACATCGTGCGTGGCGATGCCGAGAACGATGCGTTCAACCGTCTGGTACTGACCGCCGGCCTGCCGTGGCGCGATGTGGCGCTGCTGCGTGCTTACGCTCGCTACATGAAGCAGATCCGTCTGGGCTTCGACCTGGGCTACATCGCCAGCACCCTGAACAACCACACCGACATCGCTCGCGAGTTGACCCGGTTGTTCAAAACCCGTTTCTACCTGGCACGCAAGCTGTCCGGTGATGATCTGGAAGACAAGCAACAACGTCTGGAACACGCGATTCTGAGCGCACTGGACGACGTCCAGGTGCTGAACGAAGACCGCATCCTGCGTCGTTACCTGGACCTGGTCAAAGCCACTCTGCGCACCAACTTCTACCAGACTGACGCCAACGGCCATAACAAGTCGTACTTCAGCTTCAAGTTCAATCCGCACCAGATTCCAGAGCTGCCAAAGCCAGTACCGAAGTTCGAAATCTTCGTTTACTCGCCTCGCGTCGAAGGCGTGCACCTGCGCTTCGGCAACGTCGCTCGTGGTGGTCTGCGCTGGTCTGACCGTGAAGAAGACTTCCGCACCGAAGTCCTGGGCCTGGTAAAAGCCCAGCAAGTGAAGAACTCGGTCATCGTGCCGGTCGGCGCGAAGGGCGGCTTCCTGCCGCGTCGCCTGCCACTGGGCGGCAGCCGTGACGAGATCGCGGCCGAGGGTATCGCCTGCTACCGCATCTTCATTTCGGGTCTGTTGGACATCACCGACAATCTGAAGGACGGCGCGCTGGTTCCGCCGGCCAACGTCGTGCGTCATGACGACGATGACCCGTACCTGGTAGTCGCTGCGGACAAGGGCACTGCGACCTTCTCCGACATCGCCAACGGTATTGCCATCGACTACGGCTTCTGGCTCGGCGATGCATTCGCCTCGGGCGGCTCGGCCGGTTACGACCACAAGAAAATGGGCATCACCGCCAAGGGCGCGTGGGTTGGCGTGCAACGTCACTTCCGCGAACGCGGCATCAATGTTCAGAAAGACAGCATCACCGTGGTCGGTGTCGGCGACATGGCCGGTGACGTATTCGGTAACGGCCTGTTGATGTCCGAGACCCTGCAACTGGTGGCCGCATTCAACCACTTGCACATCTTCATCGACCCGAACCCGGAGCCTGCCAGCAGCTTCGCCGAGCGTCAGCGCCTGTTCGACCTGCCGCGTTCGGCCTGGTCGGATTACGACACCAGCATCATGTCCGAAGGCGGCGGGATCTTCTCCCGTAGCGCGAAGAGCATCGCGATCTCCCCGCAGATGCAAGAGCGTTTCGACATTCAGGCCGACAAGCTGACCCCGACCGAACTGCTCAATGCCTTGCTCAAGGCCCCGGTAGACCTGTTGTGGAACGGCGGCATCGGTACGTACGTCAAGGCCAGCAGCGAAAGCCACGCCGATGTCGGCGACAAGGCCAACGATGCACTGCGCGTGAACGGCAACGAACTGCGCTGCAAAGTTGTGGGCGAGGGCGGTAACCTGGGCATGACCCAACTGGGTCGTGTCGAGTTCGGCCTCAATGGCGGCGGTTCCAACACCGACTTCATCGACAACGCCGGTGGCGTGGATTGCTCCGACCACGAAGTGAACATCAAGATCCTGCTGAACGAAGTGGTTCAAGCCGGCGACATGACCGATAAGCAACGTAACCTGTTGCTGGCGAGCATGACCGACGAAGTCGGTGGCCTGGTGTTGGGCAACAACTACAAGCAGACTCAGGCTCTGTCCCTGGCGGCGCGTCGTGCCTTGCCGCGGATCGCTGAATACAAGCGTCTGATGAACGATCTGGAAGGTCGCGGCAAGCTGGATCGCGCCATCGAGTTCCTGCCGACTGAAGAGGCCATCAACGAGCGCGTTGCGGCAGGCCATGGCCTGACCCGTGCCGAGCTGTCGGTGCTGATTTCGTACAGCAAGATCGACCTCAAGGAGCAGCTGCTGGGCTCCCTGGTGCCGGATGACGACTACCTGACCCGCGACATGGAAACCGCTTTCCCGCCGACGCTGGTGAGCARGTTCTCCGAAGCCATGCGCCGTCACCGTCTGAAGCGCGAAATCGTCAGCACCCAGATCGCCAACGACCTGGTCAACCACATGGGCATCACCTTCGTTCAACGACTCAAAGAGTCGACCGGCATGAGCCCGGCGAACGTGGCCGGCGCCTACGTGATCGTGCGTGACATTTTCCACCTCCCGCACTGGTTCCGTCAGATCGAAGCCCTGGACTACCAGGTGTCGGCCGACGTTCAACTGGAGCTGATGGACGAGCTGATGCGTCTGGGCCGTCGCGCCACGCGCTGGTTCCTGCGCAGCCGTCGCAACGAGCAGAATGCCGCTCGTGACGTCGCGCACTTCGGTCCACATCTCGCAGCGCTGGGCCTCAAGCTCGACGAACTGCTGGAAGGCCCGACCCGCGAAGGCTGGCAGACCCGCTATCAGGCGTACGTCGCCGCTGGCGTTCCGGAGTTGTTGGCGCGCATGGTTGCAGGCACCACTCACCTGTACACCCTGTTGCCGATCATCGAAGCGTCGGATGTGACCGGTCAGAACGCAGCAGACGTGGCGAAGGCTTACTTCGCCGTCGGCAGCGCGCTGGACATCACCTGGTACCTGCAACAGATCAGCGCTCTGCCGGTTGAAAACAACTGGCAAGCCCTGGCCCGTGAAGCGTTCCGCGACGACGTCGACTGGCAGCAACGTGCGATCACCATCTCCGTCCTGCAACAGGGCGACGGCACTCAGGACGTGGAAACACGCCTGGCGCTGTGGATGGAAGCGCACGAAGGCATGATCGAACGCTGGCGCGCCATGCTGGTTGAAATTCGTGCCGCCAGCGGCACGGACTACGCCATGTATGCGGTGGCCAACCGTGAGTTGCTGGACCTGGCGTTGAGCGGGCAAGCGGTGGTGACTACCACTGCGGTTGCCAGCGAAGAGCTGGAACCGGCGGCCTGATCAGGCGCTGAATGAAAAAGCCCGCATGGAGACATGCGGGTTTTTTTTGCCTGATGGTTACAAGGTGTCAGTTCAGGCCTAATCGCGGGCAAGCCCGCTCCCACAATTACAA
>NZ_JBFUBK010000067.1:0-33061 GCF_056405815.1 Pseudomonas sp. P1_F1_2
GATTTCACGACTGCTTCGCAGCCGAACGCAGGCTTCGCCAGCTGCTACAGACTGCTTCGCTGAAGGTGTTACATCAGGCACTGCGCGCCGGCCCTGGCCACTTGTGCATCCTGCTCGGCCTTGACGCCAGACACGCCGACCGCGCCAATCACTTGCCCACCGACAATGATCGGCACGCCCCCTTCAAGTGACGTCAGTAGCGGCGCTGATAAAAAGGCGTAGCGCCCACCGTTGACCATCTCTTCGTAACCCTTGGATTCGCGCCGGCCCAACGCCGAGGTGCGGGCTTTTTCGGTGGCAATGTAGGCGCTGATGGCCGCGCAACCGTCGAGGCGTTCGAGCGCCAGGGGATGCCCTCCGTCATCGACAACAACGATGGTCACGGCCCATTGATTGTTCTGTGCTTCGGTGCGGGCGGCGGTGAGGATCTGGCTGACCTCGATCTGGCTCAGTACGGCTTTGCTGTTCATGGCGATTCTCCATTGCGTGGTCAGGGCAGAGCGGCTTCAACCAGTTCGATCCAGTGCCGGACCGGGGTTCGACCGGCACCGTCGAGATGGGTCTGACAACCGATATTGGCGGTAACAATGATTTCGGGGTGCCCGCTTTCCAGCGCATTGAGTTTGTTATCGCGCAGTTGTCGGGACAGTTCGGGTTGGGTCAGCGAATAGGTGCCCGCCGAGCCGCAGCACAGGTGGCTGTCGGGCACGGGCGTGAGGTTGAACCCCAGGCTCGTCAGCAGAGCCTCCACCGCGCCACCGAGTTTTTGCGCGTGCTGCAAGGTGCAGGGGCAGTGGAACGCCAGGCGCTGATCGCTGTGGATGCCGAGTGTTTCCAGCGGTTCATCGCGCAGCACTTCGACCAGGTCCTTGGCCAGTGCGCTGACCTTTTTCGCCTTGTCGGCATAGGCCGAGTCGGCGCGGAGCAAGTGGCCGTAGTCCTTGATAAATGCACCGCAACCGCTGGCGGTCTGCACGATGGCTTCGGCACCGCTCTCGATGCTCGGCCACCACGCATCAATGTTGCGACGGGCGCGGTCCAGTCCAGCCGCCTGGGCGTCGAGGTGATAGTCGACGGCGCCGCAGCAACCGGCCTCGCGGGCCGGTATGACGCTGATGCCCAACCGGTCCAGCACGCGTGCGGTGGCGGCATTGGTGTTGGGTGACAGACCCGGCTGAACGCAGCCTTCCAGGATCAATACCTGCCTGGCGTGGCGCACCGTCGGTCGTGGTTTCGCCGGGTACACACGGCGCGGCAGTTTGGCCTGCAAAGTGTTTGGCAGCAGTGCACGGAACACTTGCCCACTATTGACCAGCGCTTTGAACAGTCCGGGATTGGGCACGACGCTGCGCAAACCTTCACGCAACAAGCGCTGCTCGAGTGAGCGCGGTACGGCCGCGTCCACGACTGCGCGACCGATGTCGAGCAAGTTGTGGTAATCGACGCCGGAGGGGCAGGTGGTTTCGCAGTTGCGGCACGACAGGCAACGGTCCAGGTGCTGTTGGGTTTTGCTGGTGACCTCGTGGCCTTCCAGCACCTGCTTGATCAGGTAGATGCGCCCCCTCGGCCCATCCAGTTCATCGCCCAGCAACTGGTACGTCGGGCAAGTGGCGTTGCAAAAACCGCAGTGCACGCACGTGCGCAGAATGCTTTCGGCTTCTTCGGCGCGGGGCAGTTGGCGGGCGTGTTCGCTGAGTGTGGTCTGCATGGTTCAACACTCCGCGTACAGGCGACCGGGATTGAAGATGCCCCGTGGATCGAGCTGCTGCTTGAGGTTTCGGTGGTACAGCATCAGCGCCGCCGGCAACGGTTGGAAGGGGCTATCGATCAGGCCGTGGCTGTAACAGGTCACATGCCCGCCGACCTCGCTCACGATCTTGCGAATGAACGATGCCTGCGCCTCGGATTTGAGCCAGCGCTGGGCGCCGCCCCAATCGATCAGTTGCACACCGGGCAGGGAAAGCCGAGGCGTGTTGTGAGGCAGGGACAAGCGCCAAAGGGGTTGGTCCTCATCGAAAAAACTCAGTCGATGTTCATTGAGGTCTTCCCAGTACGACGCGTCCAGCAACTCGCCGCCCAAACGGTCATGGGCCGCCGCCACCGAGCCTTCGCCGCCTTCCAGCCGCAGGTGCAGGCGTTGCCCGTCGTGGCTCGCCGCGCTGATCGGCAGCGGCTGTTGGCCCCATTCCGCCAGAAGCAGCAAGGCACGGTCACTGTCCATTTCCAGGCTGATGCTCAGGCACTGACGTGGTTTGGGCAGGACCTTGAGCGAGACCTCCGTCACCACACCCAGCGCCCCGAAACTGCCAGCCATCAAGCGCGAGAGGTCGTAGCCTGCGACGTTCTTCATGACTTCGCCACCGAAGCGCAAATGCTTGCCTAGCCCGGTGATCACCCGCGTACCGAGGACAAAATCCCTGACCGATCCAGACCACGGGCGCCGTGGCCCCGACAATCCGCAGGCAATCATGCCGCCGACGGTGGCGTCGTCACCGAAGGAGGGCGGTTCGCACGCCAGCATTTGCTGCGCGTCGTCCAGGACGTTGGCCAGTTCTGACAACCGCGTACCGCAACGGGCGGTGATCACCAGCTCGGTCGGGTCATAACTGACGATGCCTCGATGAGTGCGTGTGTCGAGGACTTCGCCCGCGACGATGCGCCCAAGAAACGCCTTGCTGTTGGAGCCCTGAATGCGCAACGGCGTGGCGTTTTGCAGCGCCTGATTGACCTGCTCCAGCAGGGCATCGCTATCATCCATATCGTAGGGTTCAAGCATCAGAAACGCTCCAGATCAGGGAAGGGCATCTGACCCGAATGCACGTGCATGGCGCCAAACTCGGCGCAGCGGTGCAGGGTGGGGATGTTCTTGCCGGGATTGAGCAGGCCGCCCGGATCGAAGGCGGCTTTGACCGCATGGAACAGTGTCAGCTCATCGCTGTTGAACTGCGCGCACATCTGATTGATTTTCTCGCGGCCCACACCGTGTTCACCGGTAATGCTGCCGCCGACCTTCACGCACAACTCAAGGATTTTCCCGCCCAGGGCTTCGGCACGATCCAGCTCGCCGGGCTGGTTGGCATCGAACAGAATCAGCGGATGCATGTTGCCGTCGCCCGCGTGGAAAACATTGGCGACCCGCAGGCCATATTCGACCGACAGCGCAGCAATCGCCTGCAATACGCCGGGCAGTTCGCGGCGCGGGATCGTCCCGTCCATGCAGTAATAATCGGGTGAGAGGCGTCCCACCRCTGGAAAGGCATTCTTGCGCCCGGCCCAGAAGCGCACGCGCTCCGCTTCGTCACGGGCCTGGCGGACTTCGGTGGCGCCGGCCTGTTCCAGCACCCGGCGCACGCGGTTGCAGTCATCGAAAACGTCGGCCTCAACGCCATCGAGTTCGCAGAGCAAAATGGCTTCGGCGTCGACGGGATAACCGGCGTGGATAAAGTCCTCGGCGGCGCGAATGGCCAGGTTGTCCATCATCTCCAAACCACCGGGGATGATCCCGGCCGCAATGATGTCGCCCACTGCGCGACCGGCCTTTTCGACGGAATCGAACGCGGCCAGCAGCACTTTCGCCGTTTGCGGTTTGGGCAGCAGTTTGACGGTGATTTCGGTAATCACCCCGAGCATGCCTTCCGAACCGGTGAACAGGGCCAGAAGGTCGAAGCCCGGTGAATCGAGTGCTTCGCTGCCCAGCGTCAGGTGTTCGCCATCGACGGTCAGGATGTCGACCTTGAGCACGTTGTGCACGGTCAGACCGTACTTCAAGCAATGCACGCCACCGGCATTTTCGGCGACGTTACCGCCGATAGAACAGGCGATCTGCGAGGAAGGGTCCGGCGCGTAGTACAGGCCGAAGGGCGCGGCCGCCTGGGAAATCGCCAGATTACGCACCCCCGGCTGAACCCGCGCAGTGCGGGCGGCGGCGTCGATATGCAGGATGTTGTTGAAGCGCGCCATCACCAGCAATACGCCTTTTTCCAGCGGCAATGCACCGCCGGACAACCCCGTACCGGCGCCACGGGCAACCACCGGGACGTGCCGTTCATGGCAGAGTCGAAGGATGCCCTGGACTTCGTCGAGGTGGCGGGGCAGCACCACCAGCAGCGGCGTGGTGCGGTAAGCGGAGAGCCCGTCGCATTCGTACGGTCTGAGTTCCTCCTGCTGATGCAGGATTTCCAGATCCGGCAACCGTGCTCGCAGCGCCTGGAGCAGGGCGGCTCTGTCGACCTCGGGCAAAGCGCCGTCGACGCGTTCATCGTAAAGAATGTTCATAGCCTGATCGCGACCCTCAGTTATTTTTATTAGAGGTCAGTTTCCGGTGATAGGTCCTTGGCAAACGTTAGCTCAGTTGCGCGCTTGAGCAGATTTGATTTTGACGCACCCATAAAAAAACGGGCGCCTTCAAGACGCCCGGTTGGATTTTCAGCGTTGCCGGGGAATAACGGCTTATGGAACAACTTTGCCGAGCAAATCCTTGGGTCCGACGATGGCCGGTTTCTGGTCATAACCCAGTTCGGCCAGGAGCTTGCCCGTCGCACGAACCAGGGCATTGAACGTTGGCCGTTGTTTGGATGAGCGCAGCGTTTGGGCGAGTGCGTAAGTGAATGCACCGTACGAAATCACGCCGTGACGGTATTCATACGACAATTGGGATTCGCCACAGGCGTACATCAGGATCGGCAGAAACGGGCCGTTGTGCTTATAAACAGCACGACGTTTGTTGTAGAGCTTGTCGTCGTACCCACGCTCCGCGATGGCTTGTCCGACTCGGCGAATGCCGTTGCGATTGCTCACGGTATTGGCGGCTTCGGCCTGCTGTGCACTTTTGCGCGCCTGTTTGACCCAGTCGCGCTCGACCCACATCTGCAACTTGGCCTCCCAGCGCAGGGCGCGATGGCGGATGTCATCCGGCGGTGTCAACCCGCGGGCACGCCGTGCGCCTTCGCGCGTCATGCCGCCCGAATGGCAGCAATCGAAGATCGTAATGAACTGCGTGTCGTATGGCAGCTGGATGTATAGGTCGCGAAAGTCGTTGTCGACGATGGCGTGCTGCGGTGTCCAGTCGAAATCCCATGGGCACAGGCATTCGTCGATGCGATCGGCTTCGCCTGCGGCATTGGTATTGGGGATCTGCGCACCGTGCCCCGAGTAGAAGAGCACCCGGCGATCACCCGCCTGAGCATCGTCGAGCAGCCAGTGCAGGCGATCGCGAATGCCGGCCGTGGTGGCGCGGTCATCGAGCACCACGCGGATGTCATCCGGCGAGAAGTTCGATTCTTGCAGCAGCGAACTCATCAGAAACACGTCATTGACGCAGCCTTCGAGCCGGTCCGCAGGGTTGGGGTAATTGTTGATCCCGATCAGCAGGGCCTTGTCCCGCGAGCGACGCGCGGTGCGCGCCTTTGGCACTGCAAGCCCCAGGGACTTGTCGACAGCAAGCAGGCGTTTGTCGAATCCTCTGGCAAGGCCTGCCTGCAACAGGGGCCCCCATACATTGGACCGGGTTTCGACGTGGCCCAGATAGAACGTCGCATCGTGATTGAGCGCGTCGCCCGGCTTGTCGAACGGCGTCATGACCTGGGTGAAGTTTGCATCGCGCAAGTACAGCGGTGCGGTGAACACATGGTCGTGTTCGTTGTAGAGGTGATACCACTTGTACGCCGTCTCGATGCCTTCAATGCGCCCGCCGAACGTTTCGCGCACGGCGGGGTTGGCAATCTGCGAGCCGAAGGTGATCAACACACGATTGCTCATCAGTGACGAATCTCGCCGGAACGTGTCGTAGGCGACCAGCGTACCGAGGCTGTGGGCGCAGACGATGTCCGGTTGGAAATCGTTCATGCGGTCGGCGAGGTCTTTACGCAACGTGGTCCGCAGCGCCTCGTCCGCCGTCCACTGCGCCACCATGCCGGCCGTCCAGCGCAGGCGATCGGGAAATTGCCCGATGCCGCGGTCGCGCCGGAACACGTCGCCAACCGAGTGGATCACGGAACTGGTCAGGAGTCGCAGCGTCGCTTCGGCAATTTCCGGCGCGCCGAGGCCGCTGTTTGCAAAACGCGCGTCATATTCGAAATAGTCCAGTTCGATGACGGCGTTCGGCGCCGCGCTCAGTACCGCGTTGGTAATGGCTCGCTTCCAGGATTGCTCAAAAGTCTCGTCCGCTTCCTCGTGGCCGATGCCATGCACGCACAAAATCTTCATTTCCATTTCCTTGTTGTCATGTTGAGTTTGCTGGCGTTTTTTAGGCAGGCGAACTTGGAGTCGTGGTCGAGGGAAGAGTGGTGCACGTTAATAACTAATCACTTGTTCGCATGTGGTGTTGAGCATATTAGATAAACAAAATCCGTCCGAAAGTTTTTATGAATATTCGGAATGAATGATTTGTTTTTAATTTTGATAGTTGCTATGGGGATGCGGGTCACGTTATTCGCTGCCTGTGGGGTCGGTAGGGTAGGGGTTTTGATATTCATGCTGGCGCGCCAAGTATCAATTTTTTATGGTGTATTACTTGCCTTACAAGTGCAGGATTATTTGTTTTAGGGCCGTTGTATTAATTGAAACTTCGACGGGGTGCTTGCGTTTTTTTTAAACATTAACGGTTGTAATACACCCGCAAAGTCATCGGGGTTTCTACTCGCGACCCTTTTGTGTTTCCTTGCTGAAAAACGCCTCGACTGTCGTAAAAACGACCTGTTTGCGCCGAACGCGAAGCCTCGTGACTTTTCTGTTGAACGACTGTTCAGCTTCGACTATGTTGGTGGCCACCTCCCCGGCTGGTTGCGCGGGCTTGCGTTTCTTCATTTCGAACGAGGCACTGGCATGCGGTTTTCACCCTTTGTTGAGCGGATTTCAGGCGACGGTGTCGCCGCCTGGGATATTCACAATGCAGCCTTTGAAGCCCAGCGCCGTGGTGAGGATGTGATCATTCTCAGTGTTGGTGATCCGGACTTCCCCACGCCCGATTTCATCACCGATGCCGCCATCGAAGCGCTGCGCGAAGGCGACACCCACTACACCGAAATCGCCGGGCGCCAGGCCTTGCGCGAAGCCATCGCCGCTCGCTACAGCCCACTGTTCGACCGTGAGGTGTCAGCGCCCAATGTCATCGTCGCGGCCGGGGCGCAGAACGCGCTGTTCATCACGTCGATGTGCCTGCTCAACACCGGCGATGAAGTGATTGCCCTGGACCCGATGTACGTGACGTACGAGGCCACACTCAAGGCGTCCGGTGCGACGCTGGTGCGGGTGCCGTGCTCGGCGGATTCCGGTTTCAGGCTCGATGCCGCTGTGTTGGCCAAGGCCATTACCCCGCGCACCCGGGCAATTTTCTTCTCCAACCCGAACAACCCCACCGGCGTGGTGCTCAATCGCGAAGAGCTGCAAGCCATCGCCGATCTCGCCATCGAGCATGACCTGTGGGTCGTGGTCGATGAGGTCTACGAAAGCCTTGCGTTCGAACGCGAACACCTCAGTCTCGCGGCGTTGCCGGGCATGGCCGAACGCTGCGTGGTCATTGGCAGTCTGTCGAAGTCTCATGCCATGACCGGTTGGCGCATCGGCTGGATCGTCGCCGCCCCCGCCCTGATCGAACATGCCGAAACCCTGGTGCTGAGCATGCTGTATGGCTTGCCGGGGTTTGTCATGGAGGCGGCGCTCAAAGCGGTGCAGGCCCACGACGACGTGACCCACGGCATGCGCGAGATCTATCGCCGTCGTCGTGATCTGGTGGTCGCGAGCCTGGCGGATTGCCCGGGCATTTCAGTGCTCAATCCCGATGCCGGCATGTTCGTGCTGGTGGACGTGCGCGACACCGGGCTGGCCTCGCTTGAGTTCGCCTGGCGCCTGCTGCGCGAGGCGCGCGTGTCGGTCCTCGATGCGGCAGCGTTTGGCGAACCCGCGCAAGGTTTTGTACGGCTCTCGTTCACCCTGGGTGAAGAGCGACTGGCCCAGGCTTGCCAGCGTATTCGCGATTTCGTCCTGGTGTTGAAAGGTGAGGCTCCACGGCCCGTAATCAGCCGCGTTACTTGTGAGGCAACCGTTGCACCGGTTGCGGCCAAGACCATGATCGAAGTCGATGGCCTGCACAAACGCTTCGGCAATATCGAAGTGCTCAAAGGCGTATCCCTGACGGCTCGCGAAGGCGATGTGATCTCCCTGATCGGCGCCAGCGGCTCGGGCAAAAGTACCTTGCTGCGCTGCATCAACATGCTCGAAGTGCCGGATCAGGGGCGGATTCTGGTGGACGGCGAAAGCATCAAGCTCAACCACGACCGTCCCGGCGCGCCGCTGGTGTCTGACGCCAAACAGTTGGTGCGGATCCGTTCGAGCCTGGGCATGGTGTTTCAGAATTTCAATCTCTGGCCCCATCGCACGGTGCTGGAAAACCTCATCGAAGCGCCGACCCAGGTCCTGCGTGAAAGCCGTGCCGAGGCCACCGAACGGGCCGAAGCGTTGCTGGAACGCGTCGGGCTGGCGGCCAAGCGCAACGAGTACCCGGCGTTTCTCTCCGGGGGACAGCAACAACGGGTGGCCATCGCCCGGGCCCTGGCCATGCGGCCCAAGGTCATGCTGTTCGATGAACCCACCTCGGCACTCGACCCGGAACTGGTCGGCGAAGTGCTGCGGGTGATCCGCTCCCTCGCGGAAGAAGGCCGGACCATGATCCTGGTGACCCATGAGATGGCTTTTGCCCGCGATGTCTCTTCCAAAGTTGCCTATTTGCACCAAGGGCTGATCGAGGAAACCGGTTCGCCGGATGAAGTGTTCGTACACCCACGCAGTGAACGTTGCCGACAATTCGTCAACGCGCATCAGACTCGCTAATACATCATAAAAAGACGGGGAAAAATCATGGGAAATCGACGTTTGGCAAACTGGTTTACAGGCGCGGCCTGCTTGTTGCTGGCCGGCATGAGCGCGGCGCAAGCCCAGCCGATCAGGTTCGCGGTCGCAGCCGAACCGTATCCGCCGTACACCGAAAAGCAGGCCAACGGTGAATGGAAAGGCTTTGAGGTCGACCTGATCCACAAGCTGTGCAGCGAAATGAAAGCCGAGTGCGAGATCAAGGAAGTGGCGTGGGACGGGATCATTCCGTCGCTGCTGGCGAAGAAGATCGACGTGATTTTCTCCTCGATGTCGGTGACCGAAGAACGCGAAAAACAGATCGCCTTCAGCAAGGCCTACTACGACTCGGTGATCGCGATTGTCGGTCCGAAGGGCACTTCCGTTAAAAAGTATCCGGATGACCTCAAGGGCAAGACCATCGGCGTACAGAACTCGACGGTCAGCGCCAGTTTCCTGAAGACCTACTACGAAAAAATCGCCGACGTTAAGTATTACGACACCCAGGACTCGGCCAACGCTGACCTGATTGCCGGTCGCATCGACCTGATGATGGCGGACGGCACGGCCATGGCGGCGTTCGTACAGACGCCGGATGCCAGCAACCTGGCTTACCTCGGCGCGGTGCCCTATGACCCGATCTTCGGCAAAGGTGTGGGCGCCGGCCTGCGCAAGGATGACACCGAACTCAAGGCCAAACTCGACAAGGCCATCCAGGAACTGCTGGCGAGCAAGGACTATGACGACCTCTCCCAAAGCTACTTCGGTACCAGCGTAAAACCGACTTTCTGACCTCAACACAGATCCCTGTAGGAGCCGGGCTTGCCCGCGATGGGGCCCTCGAGGCCGCCCAAAAGCATCGCGGGCAAGCCATGCTCCTACAGGGGTAGGTGATGCCGTGAACGTCGCTAACCGGAGAGTGAAATGCCAGCAATGTTCGAGTTGATCAACTTCAGCGAGCAAGGATGGGGCAGTGCGCTGTTGAAGGGGCTCTGGATGACCCTGCAGATTTCGGCYGGGGCGTTTGTGCTCGGGCTTTTGATCGGGCTGGTGGTGGCCTGCCTGAAGCTGAGTGCGCCCAAACCCATCGCGGCACTGATGCGCAGCTACACCACCTTGTTCCGCGCGGTTCCGGAGTTGTTGCTGATTCTCTTGCTGTACTACGTCGGCTCCATGCTCCTCAATTCGCTGATGACGCAGATGGGTTACGGCACCGTGGATGTCAGCGGCCCATTGGCGGCGATCGTGGTGCTGGGCCTGGTGCAAGGGGCTTACGCGTCGGAGATTTTCCGCGCGGCGATCCAGGCCATTCCGTTCGGCCAGATCGAGGCGGCCAAGGCGTTTGGCTTGAACGGCTTCAGCCTGTTCCGGCGAGTCACGCTGCCGATCATGGCGCCTTACGCAATGGCCGGGATGGCCAACTTGTGGATCAACCTGATCAAGGACAGCGCATTGATCAGCGTGGTCGGCACTAACGAACTGCTCTACACCGCCAAGCAAGGCGCGGGTTCGACGCGGCATTACTTGTTGTTCTACCTCACCGCCGCGGCGATGTATTACGCGGTGACACTGGTGTCCAACTACCTGTCTGGACGGCTTGAGCGACGCATCCGTCGCTGGATGCCTTTGGCTGAGTAAACGAAATGATTCCAGCGTGGATAGTTGAATACGCGGCGCTGTTGGGCCGAGGGCTGCAAACGACCATCACCATCCTGTTGATCTCCAGCGTGTTCGGCTACGCACTGGCGGTGTTGGTGGCACTGGCGCGGATTTCAAAGAACCGGGTGATTGCCAAGGTCAGCCTGTTCTACACCAGCGTGACGCGCGGTACGCCGTTGCTGATCCAGATCTACATTTTCTACTACGGCCTCGGCAGCCTGTTTGCGCAGTTTCCGTTGATTCGCGGCAGCTTCCTCTGGCCGTACCTGCGTGACGGTTACTGGTACATCGTGTTTGCCCTGGTGGTGTCAGTGGGGGCCTATGTCGGCGAAGTGATTCGCGGTGGCCTGCTGGCGGTACCCAAGGGTGAGATGGAAGCGGCGTCGGCCTTTGGCATGACGGCGCGCCAGTCCCTGCTTCGCGTGCGCTTGCCTCGGGCCCTGCGCTTGCTGTTGCCGACGCTGGCCGGGGAGACCGTGATGCTCCTCAAGTCGACGGCGCTGGCCTCGACCATTGCCATTATCGATCTGTTGGGGGCCGCCAACGTGGTGCGGGCGCAGACGCTGCAAGTCTATGAGCCGCTGTTGCTGGTGGCCGGTGTGTATGTTTGCCTGACGTTCCTGATCGAGGCGCTGTTTGCCTTTGCCGAGCGGCGCGGGACGCCCGTGCGCAGGTCGGCGTAATGAGCACGACACGGATCGTCGACCGGTCGTTGCAAGGCATCGGCCTGTGCACGTTGGGATATACGTTTCTGGCGTTGCAGGACGCCGCCATCAAATGGCTGGTGGCCGATTATTCGGTGGTCAGCATTCTGTTCTGGCGTGCGTTCGTGGTGGTGCTGGCCTGTCTGCTGGCGGGGCGGTTGCGCCTGGTCCAGCGCGCCTGGCACTCACCGAGCCGACGCTTGCTGGTGGTGCGCGGGCTGCTGTCGATTGTGGCTTGGGTGTTGTATTACACGGCGGCCCGCGACCTGAGCCTGGCGGAAATGACCACCCTGTATTTCTCCGCACCGATCATGGTCACGGTGCTGGCGGCGGTGATTCTCAAGGAACGCGCCAGCGCTTGGCAGTGGGTCAGCCTGATCATTGGATTTGCCGGTGTGCTCATTGCCTGTCGCCCAGGCAACATGACCGACCCGCTGCCGGTGGCGCTGACGCTGTTGGCCGCGGTGTGCTGGGCGTTCACCTACATTCAATTGCGCCAGGTGGATGAGCAGACATCCGTGCTGGAGCAGATGCTGATCACCAACGTGGTGTTTGTCATTTGCATGACAGTGGCCTTGCCCTGGACCTACACCCCGGCGCCGACCCCGGCCTGGCTGGGGATGCTCGGGGCCGGGCTGGTCGGCGGTATTGGTCAGTTTCTATTGTTCGCCAGTTTCCAGCGGGCCACCGCGACGTTGCTGGCACCGTTCGAGTACACCGGGCTGATCTGGGCGTTCCTGCTGTCGAGCCTGATCTGGGGCACGCTGATGGATGTGTCGCTGATGATCGGTGCCGGGCTGATCGCGGTCAGTGGCACCCTGGCGATGATCTTCGGTCGTCATCCCTCACACGACGTCGTCGGTGCTGAATGCTCCGTGACGCAGCCCCTTTATCCAGCAACGACAGATATGGAGGCCGTTGGCGGGGCTGAAGGTTTCGGGGTTCAGGCACCACTCGATCCAGAGTCCGTCGAGCATCGCCGATAAACCGATGGCGGCCAGGCGCGTGTCGTGGATCACGAACCCTTCGCTGGTTGCCATGTCATCGAGCAATTGGCGGAGCAGGTCGAGGTAGGCGCGATAGCTTTTTTCGTGGGACTGGCTGACGTGTTCGGAGTGACGAATCAGGCTCCAGAACACCACCCAGACGCCGAGCAGTTGCGGGTCCATGACCCGGGGCGAGAAGGAGCCGGTGAGGAAGGCGTCCATCTTTTCGGCAGGGGTGCCGGCCTGCTGGATTTCCTGGAGCAGGGCGGTGGTCAGTTCGCTGGCGATCTTTTGGTAGGTGTCGGCGATCAACGCATCGATGCTGCCGAAATGGTGATTGAGCAACCCTACGGACACGCCGGCTTCGGTGGCGATGCGACGCACGGAAATACCGGCGTGACCATCGCGCACCAGGCAACGCAGGGTCGCGGCAACCAGCATTTCGCGGCGTTCGTCAGGTTCGGCACGACGGTTTTTCGGGGCGGGGGTGGTCACAAGCGAATCCTTGGGTGTATTGCCTGGTTCGCGAGCTTAGTTGAACGTGCGTTCAATCACCAGTCTCGACGCCGGCAATGCAGGGTTTTTAAACGTGGGTGACGCGGGAGGACAAACCGATGGCGCAGGATGTTTCGTTCAGTGTTCGCAACAATAACGGCGACGCGGTGCAGGTTGGTGCCTGGCGTTTCGAGGGCGATGGCAGTGGACCGACCGTGCACCTGCAAGCCGGAGTGCATGCCGATGAAATCGCCGGAATGCTGGTGCTGCATCTGTTGATGCAAAAGCTTCAGGTCGCCGATGCCCACGGTCGGCTCAAAGGCAGCGTGACGGTGGTGCCGCAAGCCAATCCGCTGGGCATCGGGCAGTTTCGCCAAGGCCGGCTTCTCGGTCGCTTTCATGACGCCACCGGGCACAACTTCAACCGCTCGTTCGACGAATCGGCGGCCATGGCCCAACCGTCGACCAACGTTCAAGCGTGGCAAAAAAAACTGGTGCAACTGGCGGCGCCGGCACACGTGGTGCTCGATCTGCACACTGATGACGAGGCGCTGCCCTACCTCTACGTTCACCGCCGTTTCTGGCCACGAGGCCGCGAACTGGCCGCCGCGATGAAGATGGACGTGGCAATCATCTGGGATGACGGCGGCGATGGCTCCTTCGAAGAAACCATCATTGCGCCATGGCTGCGTGACGGCGTCACCGACCAGCGCATGGCCGCGACACTGGAGCTGCGCGGGCAGGGCGATGTCAGTGACCGGGTTGCCGAACAGGATGCCGACGGGTTGTATGCGTGGCTGTGCGGTTGCGGGGTTATCGACGAAGCGCTGACACCCGCTGACTGGCCCGTCGAGGCGATGGAAATGGGCCACATGGAAACCATTCTGGCGCCACAGCCCGGGGTGCTGATCTTCGAAAAAGAGCTCGGTGATTTCGTCGAGGAGGGGCAGCGCTTTGCGCGGATTCTACGGCGGCCGGGGGATCCGTCCTCCGAAGTGGTGCTGCACGCCGAGCAAGCAGGGCGAATGGTCACCCGCTATCGGGATCGGCTGGTGCCTCAGGGCATGGTGGTGGCGAAATTCACCGGCAACCGGGTCTCGCGCAACTGGAGCGGCGGGTTGCTCGACCCTGACTAGGCCTCGTTGGCGAGTGTGGCGGCAACACCGCCCACGTTCACCACACGATCTTGAACAGCGGTGCGCCGTGGGGTTGTAAACTGCCCGCCTGATACGCGACAGCCCTTTACCCTTTCAAGCACGAGATCCCCATGGCAAACCAAGACATCACATTCACCCCTGATCCTGACCAGGACTCCATTTCCTCCGACGTCGCCGGATTCGGCGGCCTGTTGGTCTCCACTCAGATTCCGACTCGCGCCGACGGCAGTCTGGAGTTGGGCGGCATCGTCGAGCAGAGCGAATGCACGCTGCAAGCACTCAAGGTTGCACTGGAGCGCGCCGGCAGTTCGATGGACCGGGTGTTGCACCTGACCATCTACCTCACCGACATGGCTGATCGCGCCGCCTTCAACGAAGTCTACAAGCGCTTCTTCGCCAAACCGTGGCCGGTGCGTGCCGCGGTGGGCGTCGCCGCGCTGGCAGTCGAAGGCATGCGTGTGGAAGTCACCGCGATGGCAGCCAAGGCCTGATGCATCAGATAGGCTGACTCGTTGGCCGGGAGAGGGGCATGTACAGCCCCAATCCCGGCCTTCTTTTTAGCGCTGACCCGACAACGCCGGGGTACGCGGCGGGATCAAGCGTTTTGTCCCGGTCGCTTCAAACGCCGACGCCAGGCGCAGCAGCGACGAATCGTCATAGGCGCGGCCGGCGAAGGTCAGCCCGACGGGCATGCCAATGTCCGGCATGACGCCCATCGGCACCGTGACCGTGGGAACGCCCAAGTGGCGGATGGCGAGGTTGCCGTTGGCCACCCAGACACCGTTGCTCCACGCGATGTCCGCGGACTGCGGATCGACATCGGCATTCGCCGGCCCAACGTCGGCGACGGTCGGGAACAGCACCGCATCGAGCCCCAGGCGATCCATCCACTCCTCAAGATCGATACGGCGCGTGTGTTCAAGCCCGCGCAAGCCATCCGGCACCGTGGTGATCTCATTCCATGGGGTGATGCCGCGCTCGGCCATCCGCACATACTCGTCCATGCCGGCGGCAAGGTCGCCCTCGCGGTTGGGCAGGGTGCCGGGGTCGTGCGGGAAAATCAGCGGTCCGTCGACGTCGACCAGACGGTTCAATGTCGGGTCGCCGTTGGCCTGGAGAAAATCATCGAACGCCCAGGCCGTCAGGTCCCACAACTCGTGGTGCAGGAACTCTTTAGAGACAATGCCGCGATTGAACACGGTCGGCGCGCCCGGACGGTCGCCTTCGCAGTTGGATACCAACGGGAAATCGACCTCGATGACTTCGGCGCCGGCGGCTTCGAGTGCCTGGCGAGCCGCTTCCCACAGTCCGATCACCGAGGCCCGGGTGTTGATTCGCTGCCCCGTTGGCCCGCCGATGCCCGGCGCTTCGCTGGTGCCTGCTTCCAGGTCCTTGTTGATGTACATGCGGGGCACGCCGAAACGCTTGCCGGCCAGTGCGTCAGGCTTCGCCGCCAGCTCGTGATAAGAGGCCGGGCGTACCGAGGTGACGCCCGGAATCGGCACCCAGGGCTGCATCCGCCACAGGTCGCCGCGGGTGTCGGGGTCTTCGGCCACGACCACGTCGAGCACCTCAAGCAGGTCGGCCATGGTTCTGGCAAACGGCACGACAACGTCCATGGTCGGGGTCAGCGGCCAGTTGCCGCGCACCGAAATCACCCCGCGCGATGGCGTGTAGGCGCACAAACCATTGTTCGAAGCGGGACCGCGTCCACTCGACCAGGTTTCTTCGGCCAGGCCAAACGCCGCGAAACTGGCAGCGGTGGCCGTGCCGGCACCGTTCGACGAACCCGAGGCGAACGGCGCGGTGAGGTAGTCAGCGTTGTACGGGCTTTCGGCGCGGCCATAGACCCCGCGTTGCATGCCGCCATTGGCCATGGGCGGCATGTTGGTCTTGCCCAGGCAAATGGCGCCGGCGCCGCGCAGCCGCTCGATGGTAAACGCATCGCGATAAGCGATCAGGTTGGCGAAGGCCGGGCTGCCGGACGCGGCGGTCAGGCCCTTGACCAGATAACTGTCCTTGGCCGTGTAGGGGATGCCATCGAGCGGCCCCAGCGTTTCGCCTTTGGCCCGGCGGGCATCGGATGCCTGCGCTTCCTTGAGTGCGTCGGGGTTACGCACCACGACCGCGTTGAGGGCGGTGGGTGTGTCCGCACCGTCGTAGGCATCGATCCGGGCGAGATAAGCATTGACCAACTCAACCGCGGTGGTCTGGCCGGATTCGAGCGCAGTGCGCAGTTGCGCAATGGAAACCTCGGTTACCTCAATCATGCTGTCACCGCCGACGGCTGGGAGACGTGGGATTTCGGAGCATCACTTGGCTGAAAATGGGTGTTCATATCAATTCTCGTTGCACTGCATTACGCGACAAGGGCTGGACGGGTGACCTGAGCGTCGCATTTTGGCATCAAGCCGGGAGCAGGGGAAACGCCCGGCAACTATCATGAGGCGGGTAAAAACCATCATGAAGAAGGTGACGACCATCATGAAGAAGGAAGCGAGCGCTGAAAAGGATGGCGAAGGGCAAGTGGCGGCCTCTGAGCTGATAGACGCGAGAATCAAGGAGCTGAGTGATTGGCGGGGCGAAACACTCGCCAGAATCCGGGCGCTTATTCGCCAGGCCGACCCCGAGGTGGTGGAGGAGTGGAAGTGGCGCGGTGTGCCGGTGTGGTCTCACGCTGGCATCATCTGCACCGGCGAGACCTACAAAAGCGTCGTCAAAATGACCTTTGCCCAAGGCGCTTCGCTGGAGGACCCTTCGGGTCTTTTCAACTCCAGTCTTGAAGGCAATACCCGACGAGCCATTGATGTGCATGAGGGTGAACAGCTGGATGAAACGGCATTGCAGGCACTGATTGGCGCCGCCGTGGCGCTCAATCTTTCGCGGGTGGCGGCTCGGCGAAAACCGGCCAAATGAACACGCGAGGCCGCTAAATCAAGTGTCTCGTGGTGATACCAATTGGCCATCAACTCCGTTAGAGTGTGCGCCGCCCGAGAGACGGATCCCGGGCACATTCTTATGGAGTTTTTCAGTGAAGTACCTCAGCAAAGTTGTTGCCGTCGCTCTGTTTGGCCTGGTTCTGGCGGGTTGCACCGGCACCCCGATGAATACCCAGCACTATGAAAGCAGCCAATACACGGTCCTCGGCCATAGCGAAGCAACCGCCACCGGCCTGCTGCTGTTCGGCGTCATCCCGATCCAGCAGAACAACCGTTTTATCCGCGCGCAGGACGCCGCGATCAAAGCCAAGGGCGGTGACGCGATGATCAACACCCAGGTGCAGGAAAACTGGTTCTGGGCCTGGGTCCTGACCGGTTACACCACCAAGATTTCCGGTGATGTGGTCAAGCTGAAAAACGTACAGTAAGCGCCGGGGCCTGCCGTTTGGCGGGTCTGCGTTGACCTGAAAAAGCCCGGCTTGGCCGGGCTTTTTCGTCTGCGGTGTTTGCCGATCTGAAAACCGGGCGCGGTGCTCAGCCTCCGGCCAGCAATCGCTCGATCTGCGTCAGTTCCCACGCGCTGAGAAAACTCACCGGGTCAGTGCCAAAACGTTGCCAGCTATCGAGGTCACCCTCGCGGCCATCGGGGCTGAGGCAATACTGACAGCGGCGCAAATGAATGCCATCGACATCGAGCGTCAGGCGCCAGCCTTCGATATCGACCTGCACCTGAGCGGGTTCGGGCTGTTCATCAAGGCGCAGAAAAGGGCGGATGCCCAGTGCGGCGTCACGCAATGTCTGGTAAACCTCACGGGCGGTCAGCGGTGGCACAGGTGTCTCCAGTGAAAGGTCGGTCAGGCGCCGATGCGCGCGGCACAGGATAGAGTCTGCGCCCGAGACTGTCAGCGGCTAACCCGCCGTTTCTTAAGCGACCTTCTGTGGACGCCGAATCGGCTGACCCTCTTCCTCGCGCAACTGAGCGCTCATGTCGTTGCAGCTTTGCGACCAGTCCGTCAGCCACGTCGGCATCGGCGGCGACTGCTCGTCCAATCCCAGCTCACGGGCAAACTCGCCGGGTGCCACCGTGCCTTTGCCTGCGCGGAACACACCGCGCATCACCACCACCCCGATCACACGCCCTTTGCTGACAAAACGGTGCTCCATGAAGCTCCACTTGTCGTCCCAGCCGAGCATCCGCGTGTGAATCTCGAACGCTTCGAACAGCTTCAACTCACGACGGAACTTGCCCCAGGTGTCCCCGACGATCGGCACGGCTTTGTTACGCAGCGCCACGCGGAATGCGCCGCTGCGAAGCACGTAATCCATGCGCCCGAGATCGGCCAGGGTGAAATAGCGACCATTGGTGACGTGGCGATTGAGGTCGAGGTCGAGCGGCCAGACGCGCAGACGGATAACCGTGGTGGCCATGGCGTCGACCGGCTTGCGCCACGGACGACGAAACAGCATGAGGAGCAGTCGGAACCAGAGATTCATAAGTACGCCGATGATTGAATGATCGGTGCACTTTATGCAGCGGGGATCGGGTAAGGTAGGTGCACAAATGACTTTTTACATGCGATATGCGCAATTGGATCATTTATGCACGTCACGCTTTTATTGACCAACCAATGTTCTGCCGCCAGCGCCACGATGGCGCTGGAAGTGCTCAGTGCCGCGAACCTGTTTGCGGACACGGCCAGCTCGCCGTTTGAAGTGGTCATTGCCTCTCTGGACGGTGAAGAGGTTGCCGCGTGGGGAGGGCAGACGCTGCGCGTGGACCAATCCACCCGCGAGATTGCGCAGACTGATCTGGTGCTGATTCCCGGTTTTCTCTTCACCCTCAAGGATGCCTTGCCGGCCTTTTCGGCGTATGGACCCTGGCTGCGTGAACAGCACGCTCAGGGTGCGGTGGTGGCGTCGATGTGTACCGCGGCGTTCATGCTGGCTGAAGCGGGTTTGCTCGACGGCGTTCGAGCCACCACGCACTGGGCGTTTGCCGACCTGTTTCGTCGTCGTTATGCCGACGTTTGCCTGGACGACTCGCAGATCATCTGCGAGGACAATCGTCTGGTCACCAGCGGTGGCGCGAGCGCGGCCATGGACCTGTTGCTGCACCTTGTGCGCCGGTTCGCGTCGCTGGAACTGGCGCAGAAATGTGGCAAATACCTGCTGGTCGACAGTGTACGCAGCGAGCAGTCGGTGTATGTGATGTGGTCACTGCCCAAGCAGCATGGTGATGCCGGCATCCTGCAGGTTCAAAACTGGCTGGAGCAGCACTTTGACCGTTCAGTGATGATTGATGACGTCGCCCGGCAGTTCGGATTCGGCATCCGAAACTTCAAGCGGCGTTTCAAGGACGCCACGGGGTACACGCCGATTACTTACCTGCAAACGCTGCGGCTGGAAAAGGCCAAACAGCTGCTTGAGACCACTCGCATGACCCAGGACAGCATCACGTATGCCGTGGGCTACGAAGATGGCAATTCTTTCCGTAGACTTTTCCGCCAGCGAGTGGGCTTGCTGCCCGCGGCTTACCGGAAGAAGTTTCAACCGGGCGCCCACTGATTGACGCGCCTGGCCTTACACCATTGGGAACAGAACATGCACAAAGCCGCCGTACTCACCTTGTCCTTGCTGCTTGGCGCAGGGGTATTCAGCCTTCAGGCACACGCGGCCGGCGATGCCGAAGCGGGGGCGACGCTGTTCAAGCGGATCTGCGGAGGATGCCATCAGGTCGGCGAATCGGCACGGGGTTCATTTGGTCCGCAGCTCAACGGCATCTTTGGACGACACTCCGCCAGTACCACGGACTACCAATATTCCGATGCGATGAAAGCCGCGAACATCATCTGGACCCGCGAAACACTGACCGCGTACCTCGAAGACCCGAAAAAGGTGGTCCCCGGCACCCGGATGATTTTCTGGGGGCTCAGCGATCCGGAAAAGATCGAAAACCTGTTGGCCTACCTGCAAACCTTTCAACCGCGGTAGTGTCTTGCAAGATCAGGCACTCAGCCGGCGTTCGATTCCAGGTGTTGTTTGACCACGTCCAGCACTTCGTTCGGCGCTTCACGATGGGGGACGTGATGACGGTTTTTCAGGATTACGCTTGTGCTCGACGCCGTTCCCAGCGTGGCAATCCGCTGCGGGTGCAACACGGACCCGTACTCGTCGTTCTCGCCATGTAGCACCAGCAACGGGCACTGAATCGAGGCTGCGCTGCTTTCGAGGGTCCATTGCTCGAAGGCCTTTGATAACCAGGTCTCTGTCCAGGCAGACAGCACCCAGGCGGCCTTGTCGCCGTGGTACTTGTGCAACCGCTCCATTTGCCCCGGCTCCTCGAACTGGGCTTTGGCAATGCGAATGCCGTTCAACGTCCGGTCTTCAACAAATGCTTGAGCCGACTCGGTGATCAACGACTGGCAACTGTGCGGATACAGCGCCGCGCACGTCGCCGCCATTGCCCCGCCAACGCTGTGACCGAAGGCCACGAACCGGTCGATTTGCCATTGATCGCGAAGCAGCGGAAAGAAGCATTCAGCTTCATCCCGAATAAATCGAGTGGGCAGGTCACCGGGGTAGGCATCGGACTGCCCGAAGCCGAGCCGGTCGTAGGCGACAACTATGCGCCCCGTGGCCTGGCACAGTTGTTCTGGAAAATCCCGCCACAGTGCGACGCAACCCAGAGAGTCATGAAACAGAATGATCGGTGGCTGGGCCGTTTCGGCACGCTCGCCGGCAGGCGACCAGCGTTGGGAGAACAAACGACCGTGAGGCGTCTCGATCCAACGGGTTTCTTCACTGACAAACAACGGCATTGCTGACCTCGACCTGGCGCTCAAGCGGATAACAGATCACGCAGCGTACCCGTTTTGAACCAGCGCTTGAACAGCTGCCGGAAGAGAAGAGGGTCCCTTCCGGCAGCTCCGGAGCTGATCAGGCTTGTGCTGCGCTCACCCCGCCAGTCGCCGTGGATTTTTTGCGCACCGATTGATACAGCAGGCTGGACACCATGAAGCCGATAATGGCCAGCACGCTCATCAGGCTGAAGACATAGTTGTAACCCTGTTCACCGGGGAAGTGATCGAGGATGGCGCCATAGATGACGTAGGCGAACATGCCCGGTGCGTAGCCGATCAGGCAACCGATGCCGAAGGCCGAGCCGGTGATGTGTTGAGGAATGCCGACTTCACCCATGGGCGCCCAGAACACGCCGCGCATTGAGAACACG
Organism: Pseudomonas sp. P1_F1_2; assembly: GCF_056405815.1. Lineage (NCBI taxonomy): Bacteria > Pseudomonadati > Pseudomonadota > Gammaproteobacteria > Pseudomonadales > Pseudomonadaceae > Pseudomonas > Pseudomonas sp. P1_F1_2. The sequence continues at coordinate 21,016 of NZ_JBFUBK010000067.1, forward strand.
ATCAGCGCGAACGACAGGGTGGCGGCCATGCCCGCGTAGATGAAGCTCGGGCTTTTCGGGATCAGCATGATGACGCCCATCAAGGGCAGCAGCGCCAGGAAGGCCCACTTCAGGTAGCGGCTGGTGCTCTTGAATTGTTTGTCGGCGATGAAGCCGCCGGCAGGGCCACCGAGGATCTTGAGGAAGTATTGGTTGATGATGCCGTAGGCGCCCACCAGTGCCACGGGCAACCCGTACATTTCCTTGAGGTAGGGAATGAAATAGGTCAGGCCGCAGTAGACGATGTAGACCATGAACACGTTGAGGCTGACCAGCCAGATACCCGGTACCTTGATCGCCTCGACCAGGTTCGCCAGGCCGTTTTTCGGTTTGGCCACCGACTGCGCGGTGCCACCCTTGAGCAGGAACCAGGTGACGGTCCCGGCGAGGATGTCGATCACCGAGTAAAACAGGATGGCCGATTTCAGGCCGGCTTCGCCCGACCCCATGGCGACGAACACGCCCAGCGCGGAAAAAGCCACCAGGGTATCGATCACACCACGTCCGCCTTCCAGCAGGCCGAACAACCGGCCTTGTTCCTGATCGTCACCCAGGTTGCGAATCGCCTTGAGCAGCGAAGGCCAGAAGATGCAGTCGGCACAGACCGCCAGCAGGCTGAACACGATCAGCAGGTTGCTGAAGGGTGGAAAGGTCGCCAGGTACAACCCCAGACCACCCGTACCGATCAGGCCGATGGGGATCAGTTTGCGGGTATCGTAGCGATCGGCGAGCAGCCCGCCGACGACGAACAACGCCGTGGCAATGATGGCGTTGGCACTCAGCAACATGCCGATTTCAGTGTGGGTCAGGCCCATGAATTCCTGCATGGGCACATAGAAGGCGTCCTTTAGGTTTGCCAGTTTGTAGATGGTGCCGCCACCGAGGATGAGGATCAGGAATCTGAACCATTTGGCCTTGTTTTGAATTGTCATTATTGTTCTCCGGGCGTATCGGGTCGTCAGGTTCAGGCGTGGGAGGAGTGGGCCAGGGTCAGTTCGGCCAGGGTGCGAAGTTCGGCTAGCAGGCTGCGCACATAGGCCACCTGGTTGTTCGCCCAGCGGTGTTCATCGGCGAGCATTCGCTCAAGCGAGTAGCCATTGGGGAGCGGTGTGTCGCTCATTTCCCGATAGACAATGAAGGGGTCAGTCGCCTCGTCGGTCTGACGGAAGGCCGGGGCCACATAGTGGTTTTCCTGCTCAAGAATGAACGCGATCACCTGAGGAGTGGCTGCGTCACCCAGCATCAACAGTTCGAACAGCATGCGGGCGCTGGGCAGGTCGTCTTCGTCGCTGCCCTGCAGCACGCCGTAGTGGCCAAAACCGTTTTGCTCGGGCACAACGCGCACGCCCTTGAGGTGGGTCTGGCGGATGTGTGGCGCCAGATTGCGCAGCGCCTGTAAAGGCTGCTCGCAGGCATTGATCATGTTGCCGAAGTCGAACAACGCGTGCAGGCGAGGGTGGTCGAGTCGCTTGAGCAGTTGCGCGATCTCGCCGCTCTTGAGTTCTTCATGCTGCTCGAAATCGAAGTACAGGTCGTGCTCGTCGGCCTGCTGCGCCAGGTAGTGCAGGTCGGTCTCGATCACGTCCATGACGCGCGACAGCGCGCCCTCATAACGTGAGTAAACGCGGATGTTGCGTACTCCCAACGCCCTGGCGATGGCGATCACCTGGTCGACATCTTTTTTCAGTGTGCTGCTGATTTCCAGGTGCACATCCAGCCCCAGCGCCTTGGCCTTGTTGGCAAATGCTTGCAGTTGCTCGGGGGACATTTGGCTCAGGCTGTTTTCCTCACCGTCCAGCAGGTGCAGGCTCAGCCCCTGCAACTCGTGGCGATAGGCGAAGTCCAGCAGGTCGGCGGGGGTGACGCGGCCGTGGGTGAGGTTGGTCAGCAGCGGGTAGGCGTGGGCAAACAGGCGCATATGCCCCAGACGTTCGAGCAACTGCCGGGCCAGTGCTTCGGTCAGTACCGGGGCTGTACCGTCCTCGACCACGTTGTGGCTCAGCAAGGCGTTGAATCGTTCCTGGATCTTATTGTTCATTAGAGTCGTTCCTGGTTCAGACACCGGGTCTACCGGCGCAGCCTTTATCGCGCCAGTCAGGAACTCTCGATAGATCCATTATCAGTTAATTCATAAGACCACTTGCCTTGCTTCAAGTGATTTGCGGCAGGCACCCGATTGCGGACAAGGCCCGGGCCAGCGCTTCGACGCGTTCGCGGGCCTGGTTTTCCGACGTACCGGCAAAGCCGATCAACAGGGCCGGCGGCAGGACATGTGTGATGCGGTAGTCGCTCAGTGCATAGGTGTGGATGTTGTGTCCGGCCAACGCCTTGGCGATGGCGTCGTCATCGAGCTCGGTCGGCAGCCAGGCGATCAGGTGCATGCCAGCCTCCACCGGGGTGATCTTGAAGAAGTTGCCGAGCTGCTTTTCGAGCTGCTCGATCAATGCCTGCTGGCGAGCCTGATACAGCGCACGCATGCGACGGATATGCCCCAGGAAGTGGCCTTCGATCATGAAGTCCGCCGTCGTCGCCTGAAGCAGCGTGGGCGGGCTGCGATCCATGACTGCGCGCAGGGTGCAAAAGGGTTCGACCAGGGCTTTTGGCAGAATCACGTAACCCAGGCGCAGCGACGGGAACAGTACTTTGCTGAAGGTGCCGACGTAGATCACCCGGGCCATCTGGTCCATGGCGTAGAGCGCCGGAAGGAGGCGGCCGCTGTAGCGAAACTCACTGTCGCAATCGTCCTCGATGATCCAGCTCTGATGTTGCGCGGCCCAGTCAATCAGGGCCTGGCGTCGCGCATAGCTCAGGGTGACGCCCAATGGATGCTGGCGAGAAGGGGTGGTGAACACCAGGCGGGCGTCGGGGCACTCGTCCAGGCCTTGCTGGACATCGATGCCCTGTTCATCGATACGCAACGGCACCACGCGGGCGCCTTGGGCTTGCAAGGCAATGCGCGCGGCGATGTGGCCCGGGTCTTCCATCCAGACGCTGTCCTGCGGATTGAGCAGCAACATGCCCAGCAGGTTGAACGCTTGCTGCGCACCGGAAACGATCACCACTTGCCCGGCATCACAGTCGATGCCACGGGCGTCGAACACGTATTCGGCAATCGCCGTGCGAAACGCCTGCAAGCCTTGCAGCTCGCCATAGCCGAGCATGGCCTTGGTCGGCTTCAGCAGGTGGCGGTTCATCAGGCGTCGCCAGATGGCTTGGGGGAAGGCATCGTAAGTGCTGTGGCTGGGCAAGAAGGAGGTCGGGGTCGCGGGGTCCCAGTCGGCATAAGACACCCCGCGAAAATGATCGCTACGCAGCGACAGCATCGACTGGCTCAAGTCGGACAGGCGCGGAGGTGGGCGCTGTTGCCCATCGTCGGTGATACCGCGATTTTCCCACTCGTTGCCGACATAGGTGCCGGCGCCGGTGCGCGAGGCCAGGAAACCTTCAGCAATCAGTTGATCGAACGCATTGAGAATGGTGATCCGCGACAGCGCCAGTTCCTTGCTCAGGGTCCGGGTCGACGGCAAGCGCACGCCGCCCTGGAGCCGGCCACTGAGTACCTGTTTGCGAATCTGCAGGTACAACTGGCGGTACAAGGGGATGGCGCTGGCACGGTCCAGTTCGATAGCCGACAGCAGCAAACCTGCGGGGGATTTCATGACATGGCTCGTCTGGGTGGAGGAGGGTTTTACCGTCGGGCGACGTGGCGTGCAAGGGTATCGAGCGACGCCGGATAAGTCATCCACCCCGGGAGTTTGTCATTTTACGCTCGCGGCTCAGGCGTCATGGGTCGACGCCGAGCCGGGCTTTGATCGATCGAAGGGGCCGTCGCTAAATACCACTGAACAGGCCGATGATCACGGCATTGACCAGGTCAATGAAGAAGCCACACACCAGCGGCACGATCAGGAAGGCTTGGTGGGCTGCGCCGTATTTTTGCGTCACGGTGGTCATGTTGACGATGGCCGTCGCCGTGGAGCCAAGGGCAATCCCCCCGAATCCGGAAGCAATCACGCTGGCTTCGTAATTGCGTCCCATAAAGCGGAACACCACAAAATACGTGTAGAGCACCGTCAGCAGAATTTGCAGGGTCAAGGCGCACAGAATGAACATCAGCGCGCCGCTGAGCTGCCACAGCTGAAGCCCCATCAGGGCCATGGTCAGGAACATGCCCAGGCAGATGTCGGAGATCAGCGCCAGCCCCAGGCTGGCGCCGCTCCAGGTTTTCAGCCGTTGATCACCGACCACGGCGAGAACGATGTGGTGAATGACGATACCCGCGAACAGACAACTGACGAATTTGGGCAGGGTGATGCCGGCGTTTTCCAGCAGCAGGTTGAGTCCATAGCCGAGCATCAGGGTCAGGTTGAGCCACATCCACGCCCAGAGCACATCGTAGTAGTCCAGGCCCTTGCTCGGTTGTTGCTCGAGAATGCCGACTTCCAGCGTCGCATCCCCGGAAGTCTTCAGGTGATAACGGCTGATCAGTCGATTGGCGATAGGGCCGCCGATCACGCACGCGGCTATAAGCCCGACGGTGTTGCTGGCCATGCCCAGTTCATGGGCGTTACTGATGCCCAGTTTTTCGATGAAAAGCGGCGCCCAGGCCAGCGTGGTACCCGCCCCACCCGTGAGGGAAATGGAGCCCACCATCAATCCTGCCTTGGGATCTAGCCCGAATGCCTCGGCCACCCCCATGCCCAGCGCGTTTTGCAGGACGATGAACACACCGGCGAGCAACAGCAGGACCAGTAGCGGGCGTCCACCCTTGAGCAGTTGGCGCATGTCCGATTTCAAGCCAATGCCGGCAAAGAAATAGAGCAGCAGGGTGTCGCGAACCTGCAGGTCGAATTCGATCTGGATCTTGAGTCCGAAGTACAGCAGGCTCGTCACCGCCGCACAGACGAAGCCACCGACAACCKATTCGGGAATACAGTATTGGCGGAGCAAGGTGCTGCGCTGGACAAGGGTTTTGCCGAGGAACAGCAGGAGGATGGCGAGGGTAAAACTCACGAGGCCGTGAACCGAAAAGAGCTGGGGAGTCATGTCAACCTGCCTAAAAATCTAAAAGCATTATCAGGATTCACCGTTCAATGTTCAGACCTTTATCAATGAACGGGGGATACAGCCAGGCAGTCTGGTCAGCGCCTTCCCGCTGCCCTCAATGCACGCCTGGCCAGTTCAGGTCGCTGCCCGATCACTCAGTAAACGCCTGATGCTTACACCCCAGTGTGTTGCATATTCCCGTTCCATTGATAGCCGATAGCTGCCAGTCAAGACCGGCAGCAGGCAGCCATGGAGATTAGTTGCTTTTTTGGCTATCGGTTGAAACGTTCGGCCAGGCTGTGCAGGTAATCGGCCATTCCCTCGAGATCGCGGCTGATCGCGGCGCCTTGCTCGGCCTGCCCGGCACTGTGGTCACACAGTTGCGCGATGCGCGTGATCTGTTGATTGATATCTTCCGTCACGTGACTTTGCTGCTCTGATGCCGATGCCATTTGCTGGCTCATGGCGGTGATGCGGCTGACGGCTTGACTGATGCCGACCAGCGCCGACTGCACCGCCTCGACACGCTGCATGCTGTCGCGGGAAATCTGCTCGCCCCGGGCGGCCGTGGAGACGGCGCGATCGGCTCCGTTGTTCAGCGACGCGATGAAGCCATGGATCTGCTCGGTGGAGGTGCGGGTGCGCTGTGCCAGGGAGCGCACCTCGTCGGCAACCACTGCAAAACCCCGGCCTTGTTCACCTGCCCGGGCCGCCTCGATCGCTGCATTGAGCGCCAACAGGTTGGTCTGTTCGGCAATGGAAGTGATGACATCCACGACACTGCCGATCGATTGCGTCTCGCTCGCCAATGCGTTGACCGCCAGGCCGATTTCGTTGACGGCCTCATTCATCGCTTCCATGGCGTGCAGGCTTTGCCGGGCCAGCTCACTGCCTTCTTGAGTCAACTGGTCGGCTTCGGACGCGGCATGCGCCGTCGTGATGACGTTTTGAGTCACCTCCTGATTCGTTGCCGCCATCTGCGCGATGGCGGCGGCGGACTGATCCGTTTCACTGCGCTGGCGATCAAGCGACTGCGCTTGCGAGCCGGACAGTTCGGATGACTGTGCTGCCTTGGCCTTCACGCTGATCCCGGCATCGACAAGCCGGCTCAACGCCGTTTGCAAACGGGCTTCCTCGCTGAGCATGGCCATGTCCAGCCGGCCTTGGGGGCCGTAGTTGTCGCTGTAGGTCAGCGCGACCAACGGGTCGGCAAATGCTTTTGGATGCTCGGCGAGGGTGCGCTCGATGGAGCTGCGATGTCGGGACTCGATGCGGTACCAGGCAAGACTCAGGCTCGCCACCAGGACACATTGAGCCGCCGTGTCCGGTAGCCAATGAGCACCCAGCAGTGAGAGCACGCCAGCCGCGAATAATGGAAAACCGTTTCGCAGTGGCCGCAGAATCCGGGCACTGCGCGCCACAATCGGCTTGCCGGCGCGCATCCTTGCATAGAGCGCTGATGCCCGACGGACCTGGTCGCGGCTGGGCACCGAGCGTACCGACTCGTAACCACTCATTCGCCCGTTTTCATACATGGGCGTGACGTAGGTATTGACCCAATAAAAATCGCCATTTTTCGAGCGGTTTTTTACAATCCCCATCCAGGGTTTGCCTTGCTTGAGGGTGTGCCACATATGAATGAATACCCCGGGTGGCATATCGGGGTGTCGAATCAGGTTATGAGGCTGGCCGACCAATTCGTCGGCAGTGAACCCGCTGATGGCCACAAATGCGTCATTGCAGTAAGTGATTCGGCTATCAAGGTCGGTCGTGGAGATCAAACGCTGGTTGGCAGGGAACGCTCTTTCTTGGTCAGTGACGGGCAGATTCACACGCATTAACGCGATCCTTTTGCGGATTATTATTCTGGTGTTGAGCGTGTAAATCGGAACCATGGCGCACGGCAAGCACTGAACAGTGCTTGTGCTACAACATCCCCTTGTACTCGTTTCAGCGTGGCACCGATTCAGCTCGCGATTCGTTCTACGCGTTTTTTCGGGTGGGCAGCCGTACATTCGGCGACAGTTTTTTTTCATTTCATGACAGGTTCACGGCGCTGACGTGGAGTGTTGCGCCGTGTTCACGCTATTGGTTTTTGCACTCCGACACCACCACTTGGCAGGTGTTGGGCGTGCCCCCGGACCGGCCGGCATAGCGCATGCAGTTGTTCATGGATTTTTGCTGAGCAATGTTCAAGGTGGCGCCCCAGGCCAGGCCGCCCTCGCCAGCTGTGGGGAGCGATTTTGCGTAGCAATTTGAGCCGGCGACCTGATAGGGGTCCCTGGAGTGTTTACCTGAACATCCCGCCGTCAGCGCCAGGCTGATGGCGAGCAGGCAGGGGAGAACCCATGACCCGCATTGGCGCGCTGCTGTTTTGGTCATTGCGTTTCCCCCGATCAAGAGGCTGAAGGCGTGTCCTTCCTTTCAAAGATTAGACGCTCTCGCGCCTGCCTTTAGATCGGTTTAGCGGGTATGGGGCGTTTATCGCTGTCATCGTTTGCTGCACAGAATGAACATGTCGTTGCCATCATCGAACAGGTAACGCGTCTGTGACAGCGAGCGCATCCAGTAACTCACGCTGGTGTCCGAGCGGAAGATAAACAGGCCGAGTGTCCCCGCCAGCTCAGGCGTTGCGCTGTCCGCTTCGCCCTTGGCGCTCCGTACGACAGTGACCTGCAAGCGGTGTCCCTGTTGTTGCACCCTAAAGGCACTATTGCGGCGCAGGGTGTCAATTTCAGCACCGGAGCCGGTATCGATCAGTTGGGCCACCATGCGCATGTGACTGAGCCCGGTGGGCCTCAAGTCCAGTCTGAAGCGCGTCGTCAGCCACGCAGCAGGCAATGCCGAGGGCACTTGATGCGCGCTCTCCCCGGTGCACCAGAAGTCCAGGTTGGCCTTGTGCTCGCCCGTCAGGCGTCCCAGTGCAACACCCAAAAGCCCCACGACGACGAAGGCCAGGCACCAAGCTGAGATGGCGGCGCGTCTAGTCATGTTGTTGTACACCGATGCAGCGACTGCTCGCCGTTTCCAGCGCGCCATCGCAGAGAATCTGATCGGCTCCCCGACGCGACGGTAACAAGTACAGGTGCATGTTTTGCGTCGAAAGACCTAGAATCCCCGCCAGTTTTCGACTGTTCTCGACCATCAATTGCAAGTGGGGCGCCACTGGCGGCTGTACGTCCTGAGTGGGCAAGTGCACGAGCACATCATCCATCGTTACGGGAGCGGCGAACGCTGGCGGTTCCACTTCAAGCGGCGGTGCCAGCCAGATTCTTCCCAGCACAAATGCACAGGCTCCCCACACGGGTAATGCGAGCCACAAGTGCCACCGCCTTGGGGTTGCAATCGCAGACGTAGGTATCGGACCGGGAGCGGGATCCGTTGAGGCAGGGATTGGCTTGATCGAAGGCGGTTCGCCAGCTTCTCCCTCTGTATCAGCGATGGCCGATACAGCAGGCTCAAGGGGCAGGGGGGCTTCGTTGCCAGTGACCATCGTGCATGATGGCAGCGCCGGTTTCGGGTGCGCAGTCAACTCTTCGACTGTCACCCCGTCGGCAAGCTTGTAGCCGATGCGTGGCAAGGTCTGGATGAATTCTCGATCAGGCTGCAGTTTTTCCAGCGCCAGCCGCAATTGGCGGACCACCTGGGCCAGGCTGTTGTCGGTCACTTCCAGCCCGTATTGTCCCCATGCCCCGGCCATCAGTTCGCGCTTGCGAACCACAGAACCCCCGGACCTGAGCAGCATGGCCAGGCATCGGCTGGCGATTGCACCCAGGCGCAAAGGCTCCTCATTGGCGGCGTCGACACGAAACAACAGGAAGTTGTTCTCGTCGAACACCAAGTGTTCATCAATCAGCAGTTGGCCCATGGCGAGCTTCCGTGCGTGGCAAGAAGACAAGTCGGATTCGTGTCGTTGGCTTCTAGAGTTAAGCGGCCATTCCTTGCTTTGGCCAACCTCTGCGCTGAATAGGTGGCGAGCTCAGTCGTTGTTTGCCAGTGGTCTACCCGGCCAAGGCCTCAAGGGCATCCTCGGCAGGGGCGTCGGCATAGCGCTCGGCGATCCGCTCAAACTCTTTTTCCAGGTCGATGAAGGCGGCCACCACATCCGGATCAAAATGCCGTCCGGCACCCTCGCAGATGATCGCGAATGCCTTCTCGTGGCACATCTGCGACTTGTATACCCGTCGGCTGATGACCGCGTCGTAGACATCGGCAACCGCCATCAAGCGGGCGCTGACAGGAATGGCGTCACGGGCCAGGCCATTGGGATAACCGCTGCCATCCCATTTTTCGTGGTGACACAGGGCAATTTCCTTGGCGATGCGCAGGAACGGCACCTGCGCGCCCAACAGTTCCTCGGCATGTACCAGGGCCTGGTAACCCAACTGGGCGTGGGTCTTCATGATTTCGAACTCGGCGGGTTCAAAGCGCCCCGGTTTGAGCAGGATATGGTCAGCAATACCGACCTTGCCGATATCGTGCAGCGGCGCCGACTTGAATATCAACTCAATGCTTTGATCATCCAGATGCGCGCTGAATCGCGGGTGTTCGCTTAATTTTTCTGCCAATAGCCGAACATAGTGCTGTGTGCGCCGCAGGTGGTTGCCTGTCTCGTTGTCGCGAGTCTCGGCCAGCGAGGCAAGGGCCAGGATGGTCACGTCATGGGTGGCCTGCAGCTCACGGGTTCGCGCCAGGACTTCCTGGTCGAGGTAGGCATTGTGCGAACGCAACAGGTCCGTCGTCGCCTTGAGGCGCAACTGTGTCTGCACCCGTGCGAGCAGAATGGCTGGATTGATCGGCTTGAACAGATAGTCCGCAGCTCCCAGTGCGAAACCGTGACACTCATCCTCGTGCTGAATCCTGGCGCTCAGAAACATCACCGGCACATCACGTGTCTGCGGATTCTGCTGGAGACGACGACAAACCTCATAGCCATCCATTTCGGGCATCATCACATCCAGCAGAATCAGGTCGGGTATCGTCCGATCGACGATCTTCAAGGCCTGGGCACCGCTGGTAGCAATTCGTACGTGATAAAGCTCACGCAACAGCTCACTGATCAGCTGCAGATTGGCCGGCACATCGTCGACCACCAGCACGATGGGTCTTTGGGTTGAGCTGTTCACGGGGTTTCCTTGTGACGGCAGTCACGGATGTGTCGATAAAGTACTTTCAGTAACGCATGCCACTTGCACCTCTGCTCTGAAATGGACTGAGCCTTTTCCGCCGGGTGCTGAAAAACGCTGAAAACTTCTGAACAGCCTGCTTTTGAGGTCATGAAGTGCGTGTTGCCTCAACGTTTCTATTCGTTCATTGCGCGGGTTCCACCGCCTGCATCGCCTCCTTCAGACAGACCTGCGCCCGCTCAAAATCGAAACGTTTCACCGCGTCGTCCAGTGGCTGGAAGCGTTGCGCGAACGCGCCTCGCAATACACCCGCATTTGAGGACAAATAGGGCACTGCCTGCGCATCAAAATCACTCAGCAGGGTTTCGAGATGTCGGCAGATCCGTCGTAACTCGACGTAGTCGACCGCTGTCGGTGCCGTCTCGATTTCACCGGGCAACCGCTCCCGCATTTGCCCCAGCAGGGCTTCCAAGGGTTCAGACAATGCCTGAAGAGCGATTTGCAGCGCTTCATTGGGGCGCTTTGTGCGAAGTGCTTGCTCCAACTCGTTTGCCGCCTGCGCGACGATGTCGGCACCGATGGTCGCTGACACGCCTTTGCAGCTATGGGCCAACAGTTCGGCTTTAGCCAGGTCACCCTGCATCAACGCCGTGCGTAACTGCTTGAGCAAGTGGCTCTGGTGGGTCTGGTAACTGCGCAGCAAATTCGCATACAGAGTGTGCCGGCCCAGTACCCGTCGCAGGCCCGCAACCGTGTCCACGCCGTCGAGTTTGAAGCTCGCCTCGGCGCAACTCTGCGTTGCCAACGGCGCCAGCGCCGCGTCGCACGCAGGCTGGACCGATGTCTCAGGCTGCCAGCGACGCAACACCGCGTAGAGCGTCTGCGGTTCGAAGGGTTTGCTGACAAAGTCATTCATGCCGGCTGCCAGACAAGCGTCTTGATCACGCTGGCTCGCATTGGCGGTAATGGCAATGACGGGCAGTGTGTCCATGCCGGGCAACCGACGCAGCAGGCGGGTGGCCGTCAGACCATCGAGCACCGGCATCTGCATGTCCATGAATACCAGGTCGTAGCGCTCCTCGGCCAATCGATCCAGCGCCTGGCGGCCATCCGTCGCGATTTCGACCCGACAACCGGCCGCCCGCAGAAATTCGGTGGCCACTTGCTGGTTTAACTCGTTGTCTTCCACCAGTAAAACGCGGGTCCCTTCGGTCGCCTGCCAGTCGCTGTGATGCTCCGCTGCGCACAGGCCTTCAATGACCGTGTCGCGGGCCAACAACAGGCGCACCTCAAACCAGAAATGACTGCCTTCCCCCAGCACGCTCTGAACACCCACCTGACCGCCCATCAACTCGGACAGCTGTTTGGCGATGGCCAGCCCCAGGCCCGTGCCACCAAAGCGTCGTGTGGTGGAGGCATCGGCCTGCTGGAAGCTCTGGAACATGTGTTTCAACTGCTCGGACGACAGGCCGATGCCGGTATCGCTCACGCTGAAGCAAAGCAAGGCGTCATCGGCGGCGGCCTGGCGCAGACTTACTTCAATACGGATCTGCCCACGTTCGGTGAATTTCACCGCATTACTCAGGTAGTTGAGTAATATCTGCCGCAGTCGCAGCGGATCGCCACACACGCGATCGGGTACGTCCGCCCCCATGTTGAGCCGCACATCCAGGCCTTTATCGGCAATACGCGCACGTACCTGGTCAAGGGCTTCCTCCAGCAGTTGGGTCAGGCTGAAGTCGCGGACCTCCAGTTGAAGCTTGCCGGCCTCGATCTTGGAAAAATCCAGAATATCGTCAAGCACGCCCAGCAAATGGCGGCTGGAGCTCTGTACC
>NZ_JBFUBK010000068.1:0-32795 GCF_056405815.1 Pseudomonas sp. P1_F1_2
CTCCCACAGGGGAATGCATTCCAAACTGTGGGAGCGGGCTTGCCCGCGATGGCGGTAGTCCTGCCGCCGCAAATACCGAAGATTTACTCCGGCTTCTGATAGCTCTCAATCACTTCCTGCGCCGCCCGAAACGCATCAATCGCCGCGGGCGCGCCGGCGTACACCGCGCAATGCAGCAACGTTTCACGAATCTCTTCCACGGTGCAGCCGTTGTTCAGGGCGCCGCGCACGTGGCCTTTCAATTCTTGCGGGCACTTCAGTGCAGTCAGGGCGGCAAGGGTGATCAGGCTGCGGGTTTTCAGCGGCAGGCCTTCGCGATTCCACACACCGCCCCAGGCGTGTTCATTGACGAAATCCTGCAGCGGCTGCGTGAACTCGGTGGCATTGCCCAGTGCGCGGTCGACGAAGGCGTCGCCCATCACTTGGCGGCGGACTTCAACGCCAGATTTTTTATTATCGGTCATGACACATCCCTCTTGTGGTGTTGGCGATGCCAGGCGCGCAGTGACGAGAACAGCAGAAACGCCACGAGCGCCGGCAGAACGAAAAACAGCATCAGGTGTTCAAGCTTGCCGGCCAGTGGCATGCCGGTGGTGAATGACACCACGTGCAACCCATAAGCCAGGTACAAAGCCAGGCACAACAAACCTTCGGCCCGGGTTACCCGATAGCCGGTGTAGAACAACGGCAGACAGAACACCGCAACGCCGAGCATCACCGGCAAGTCGAAATCCAGGGCATTGGGTGACACCGACAACGGCGACGGCGCGAACAGCGCCGTCACGCCAAGCACGCCCAGCAGGTTGAACAAGTTGCTGCCGATCACGTTGCCCACGGCAATGTCCCGCTGACCGCGCAGGGCGGCGATCAATGAGGTGGCCAACTCCGGCAGGGATGTGCTGATGGCGACGATGGTCAGGCCGATGATTCGTTCCGACAGGCCAAGGTCGGTCGCCACGACAACCGCCGCCCCCAGCAGCAAGTGTCCGGCGTAGATCAACATCGCCAGCCCGGCGACGATCATCAACAGGCTGCTGATCCAGGGCGCGGTGTGACTGTGCGGGTCGCTCGATGGTGGACGGGCCGAGTGCCGGGACTGGCGTAGCAACAGGCCCAGATACAGGGCCAATGCTGCCAGCAGTATCACGCCATCGGTTCGGGTCAGTTCTTCATTCCACGCCAGGACAAACACCAGCAGGCTGGCGCCGATCATCAACGGAATATCCAGGCGCACCAGTTGCCGCGAGACACGCAGCGGAATGATCAGTGCCGAAAGCCCGAGGGTGACGAGGATGTTGAAGATGCTGCTGCCGATCACGCTGCCGACGGCGATGTCGGCATTGTCCGCCAGGGTGGCTTGCAGGCTGATCGCCATCTGCGGCGCACTGCTGCCAAGGGCGACGATGGTCAGGCCGATAATCAGCGGCCGCACGTGCAACCGCGCCGCCAGGCGCACGGCGGCACGCACCATCAGTTCGGCGCCTGCGATCAGTAAAAGCAGGCCACTGAGCAGTTCAATCACACTGATCAGGGGTATATCGGCAAGTCCGAAAATGATGGGTGCTCCGTCTGTCAGTCGTCGAGGGCTTGCACGCGAACCTTGGCGGTGCCGCTCTTGACCATGCCCAAGCGCTCCGCGGCTGCATGGGACAGGTCGATCAGACGTCCACGGGTATGTGGCCCGCGGTCGTTAATGCGGACCACGCAGGACTTGTCGTTGTTCAGATTGGTGACTTTCACCCGCGTGCCAAAGGGTAGCTGGCGATGGGCGGCGGTCATGGAATTCTTGTCGAAACGCTCGCCACTGGCGGTGCGTTTACCTTGGTGTTTGGCGCCGTAAAAGGACGCCGTGCCGGTCTTGTCGTAGCCGTGTGGATCGACGATATCGTTGCTGGCGCAACCGGCCAGCAGAGCGAGCAGGGCGCAGGCGCCGAGCAGATGTTTCATTTGAAAGCTCCCGAGTGATCGTTCCCACGCTCACGCGTGGGAACGCTTCCCGTGACGCTCCGCGTCACATTGCGATGGACGCGGAGCGTCCGGGGCGGCATTCCCACGCAGAGCGTGGGAACGATCCTCGGGCGCAAGACCACGATTTAGCCTTCGAGCTTGCTTTTGAGCAATTCGTTGACCTGTTGCGGGTTGGCCTTGCCTTTGGAGGCTTTCATGGCCTGGCCGACGAAGAAGCCGAACATCTTGCCGCGTTTGGCTTCGTCTGCCGCGCGGTACTGTTCAACCTGTTCGGCATTGGCGGCGAGCATTTCGTCCAGCACCGCCGAGATCGCGCCAGTGTCGGTCACTTGCTTGAGGCCGCGCTTGTCGATGATCTCGTCCGCGCTGCCTTCGCCGTTCGCCATGGCTTCAAACACCACCTTGGCGATCTTGCCGGAGATGGTGTTGTCCTTGATGCGCAGCAGCATGCCACCCAGTTGCTCGGCCGAAACCGGCGAGTCTTCGATGTCCAGGCCTTGCTTGTTGAGCAGGCTGCCCAACTCGACCATCACCCAGTTGGCCGCCAGTTTGGCGTCGCCGCCGATGCTCGCGACTTTCTCGAAGTAATCGGCTTGCTCGCGGCTGGTCGCCAGCACGCTGGCGTCGTAGACCGACAGACCGAATTGCTCCTGGAAGCGCTCGCGTTTTTGTGGTGGCAATTCAGGCAGGGTCGCGCGCACGTCGTCGAGGAACGAGTCTTCGATGACCACTGGCAGCAAGTCTGGATCGGGGAAGTAACGGTAGTCGTTGGCTTCCTCTTTGCTGCGCATCGGACGGGTTTCGTCCTTGTTCGGATCGTACAGGCGGGTCTGCTGGATCACTTTGCCGCCGTCTTCGATCAGCTCGATCTGGCGCTGCACTTCGCTGTTGATCGCCTTCTCGATGAAACGGAACGAGTTGACGTTCTTGATCTCGCAGCGGGTGCCGAATTCAACCTGGCCCTTTGGACGGATCGACACGTTGCAGTCGCAGCGCAGCGAGCCTTCGGCCATGTTGCCGTCGCAGATGCCGAGGTAACGCACCAGTGCGTGGACCGTCTTGACGTAAGCCACGGCTTCCTTGGCGCTGCGCATGTCCGGCTCGGAGACGATTTCCAGCAGCGGCGTGCCAGCACGGTTCAGGTCGATGCCGGTGGCGCCGTTGAACTCTTCGTGCAGGCTTTTACCGGCGTCTTCTTCCAGGTGCGCACGGGTAACGCCGACACGTTTGATCGTGCCGTCTTCCATGGCGATGTCCAGGTGGCCCTTGCCGACGATCGGCAATTCCATCTGGCTGATCTGGTAGCCCTTGGGCAGGTCCGGGTAGAAGTAGTTCTTACGGGCGAACACGTTGTGCTGGCCGATCTCGGCGTCAATCGCCAGACCGAACATTACCGCCATCCGCACCGCTTCCTGGTTCAGCACCGGCAGTACGCCGGGCATGCCCAGGTCTACCAGGCTGGCCTGGGTGTTCGGCTCGGAACCGAACGTGGTCGAACTACCGGAAAAGATTTTCGACCGGGTGGTGAGCTGGGTATGAATCTCCAGCCCGATCACGACTTCCCATTGCATGTGTGTCTCCTCAGAAGCCGGTTGGGGTGCGGGTGTGCCAGTCAGTGTTCAACTGATACTGGTGGGCAACGTTCAACAGGCGACCTTCCTGGAAATATGGCGCGAGCAGTTGCACGCCCACCGGCAGGCCATCGACGAAACCGGCTGGCATGGACAGGCCCGGCAGGCCGGCGAGGTTGGCGGTGATGGTGTAGACGTCTTCCAGGTAAGCAGCGACCGGGTCGCTGTTCTTGGCGCCAAGCTTCCAGGCCGGGTTCGGCGTGGTTGGGCCGAGGATGATGTCGACCTCATTAAAGGCTGCCATGAAGTCGTTCTTGATCAAGCGACGAATCTTCTGGGCCTTCAGGTAGTAGGCGTCGTAGTAACCGGCCGACAGCGCGTAGGCACCGACCATGATCCGGCGCTGTACTTCCGGGCCGAAGCCTTCGCCACGGGAGCGCTTGTACAGGTCGATCAAGTCTTTCGGGTCTGCGCAGCGGTGGCCGAAACGCACGCCGTCGAAACGCGACAGGTTGGACGAGGCTTCCGCCGGGGCGATCACGTAGTACGCAGGAATCGCATGCTGCATGTTCGGCAGGCTGATTTCCTTGATCACGGCGCCGAGTTTTTCCAGCTCCTTGACGCTGTTGTGGATCAGCTCGGCGATGCGCGGGTCGAGACCGGCGCTGAAATACTCTTTCGGCACGCCGATGCGCAGGCCTTGCAGCGAGCCGTTGAGGCTGGAGCGGTAATCCGGCACGGGTTCGTCAATGCTGGTGGAGTCATTCGGATCGAAGCCGGCCATACCTTGCAACAAAATCGCGCAGTCTTCGGCGGTGCGCGCCATCGGGCCGCCCTGATCGAGGCTGGACGCGTAGGCAATCATGCCCCAGCGCGAAACACGACCGTACGTCGGTTTCAGGCCGGTGAGGTTGGTCAGGGCCGCGGGCTGACGGATCGAGCCGCCGGTATCGGTGCCCGTGGCCGCAGGCAGCAGGCGCGCGGCAACCGCAGCCGCCGAACCGCCGGATGAACCACCCGGAACGTGTTCCAGGTTCCATGGGTTTTTCACCGCGCCGTAGTAGCTCGACTCGTTGGCCGAACCCATGGCGAATTCGTCCATGTTGGTCTTGCCCAGGGTCACGGTCCCGGCAGCGGCCAGTTTGGAGACTACGGTGGCATCGTACGGTGCTTTAAAGTTGTCGAGCATTTTCGAACCGCAGCTGGTGCGGATGCCCTGGGTGCAGAACAGGTCTTTGTGCGCAATCGGCGCGCCGAGCAGGGCGCCGCTCTCACCATTGGCCCGGCGTGCGTCAGCGGCTTTCGCCTGCTGGAGCGCCAGGTCTTCGGTGAGGCTGATGAAACTGTTGAGCTGAGGATCGAGCAGGGCGATACGCGCCAGCAGGGTTTTGGTCAGCTCTTCGGAAGAAAACTTTTTATCGGCGAGTCCGCGAGCGATCTCGGCCAGAGTCAATTGATGCATTGCAGGCTCTTTCCCTTTAGTCGATGACTTTCGGAACCAGGTACAGGCCGTTTTCGACCGCTGGTGCGATGGACTGATAGGCCTCGCGATGATTGGTCTCGGTCACGACGTCTGCGCGCAGGCGCTGGCTGGCTTCCAGTGGGTGGGCCAGCGGCTCGATACCGTCGGTATTGACCGCCTGCATTTCGTCGACCAGACCCAGAATGCTATTCAGGGCCGAGGTGATTTGTGGAAGATCGGCATCATTGAGGCCCAGGCAGGCCAAATGAGCGATTTTTTCCACGTCGGAGCGTTCAAGCGCCATTGCGATTCTCCAGTGGAAAACAGAACGGACGGCGTCCGTGTGTTAGATTGTCGGAACACTACCGCATTTCTACGGTCATAAGGCCGCGATTGTGGGGGTTGGTGCACAGAAAAGCGGTCAATTTAACATATTGGCGCCTTGCCCAAAATCCCTGTCGTTGTTAGAGTTTGCCGCACTTTTTTACCCACGCGTTGCCTAGGGTCCCTTTCCCATGTTCAAGAAACTGCGTGGCATGTTTTCCAGCGATCTCTCCATTGACCTGGGCACTGCCAACACCCTTATTTACGTGCGCGAGCGCGGAATCGTCCTGAATGAGCCATCGGTTGTGGCTATTCGGACACACGGTAACCAGAAAAGTGTCGTTGCTGTCGGCACCGAGGCGAAGCGCATGCTCGGCCGAACGCCGGGCAACATTGCTGCCATTCGTCCGATGAAGGACGGCGTGATTGCCGACTTCAGTGTCTGCGAAAAGATGCTGCAATACTTTATCAACAAGGTTCACGAAAACAGCTTCCTGCAGCCTAGCCCTCGTGTGCTGATCTGCGTTCCGTGCAAATCGACTCAAGTTGAGCGTCGTGCCATCCGTGAATCGGCCCTTGGTGCCGGTGCTCGTGAAGTGTTCCTGATCGAAGAGCCAATGGCTGCTGCGATTGGTGCCGGCCTGCCGGTTGAAGAAGCACGCGGTTCGATGGTGGTCGATATCGGTGGTGGTACTACCGAAATCGCCCTGATCTCCCTGAACGGTGTGGTTTACGCCGAGTCCGTACGGGTTGGCGGCGACCGCTTCGACGAAGCGATCATCACCTACGTGCGTCGCAACTACGGCAGCCTGATCGGCGAATCCACCGCCGAGCGCATCAAACAGGAAATCGGTACAGCCTACCCAGGCGGCGAAGTTCGCGAAGTCGACGTTCGTGGCCGTAACCTGGCCGAAGGCGTTCCACGCGCATTCACCCTGAACTCCAATGAAGTGCTGGAAGCTCTGCAAGAGTCCCTGGCCACCATCGTTCAGGCTGTGAAAAGCGCACTGGAGCAATCGCCTCCGGAGCTGGCGTCCGATATCGCCGAGCGTGGCCTGGTTCTGACCGGTGGTGGCGCCTTGCTGCGCGACCTCGACAAGTTGCTGGCCCAGGAAACAGGTCTGCCGGTGATCGTCGCCGAAGACCCGCTGACCTGCGTTGCTCGCGGCGGTGGCCGTGCATTGGAAATGATGGATAAACACACCATGGACCTGCTATCCAGCGAGTGATCTCGCCGGTTGCATCTATGCTGTTGGCGCGCAGGCAGCACTTTGCAGTGCTGCCTGTTGGCGTTTATCTTCTGTCAGTCTGCATCCAGGCCGGTTTGATGCCGTATGAATAAAGAGAACATTTGCCTGGGAGGAGCGGCTTATTAAACCGCTTTTCACCAAAGGGCCTTCACTGGGCGTGCGCTTATTAGTGCTGGTCGTGCTATCGGTCGCGCTGATGGTGGTCGATGCCCGCTTCACACTGCTCAAGCCAGTGCGTAGCCAAATGTCGCTGGTGCTGATGCAGTCTTACTGGATCACTGACCTGCCGCAGCGGCTATGGCAGGGTGTGGCCAGCCAATTTGGCAGCCGTACCGAGCTCGTCGCCGAGAACGAAAAACTCAAAAGCGAAAACCTGCTGTTGCAGGGACGCATGCAAAAGCTTGCCTCCCTGACCGAGCAGAACGTTCGGCTGCGCGAGTTGCTCAATTCTTCCGCGCTGGTCAACGAAAAGGTCGAAGTGGCCGAGTTGATCGGCATGGACCCGAACCCCTTCACCCATCGCATCATCATCAATAAAGGTGAGCGCGACGGGGTGATCCTCGGTCAGCCGGTGCTCGATGCCCGCGGCCTGATGGGGCAGGTGGTCGAATTGATGCCCTACACCTCCCGTGTATTGCTGCTGACCGACACCACCCACAGCATTCCGGTGCAGGTGAACCGCAACGGTCTTCGGGCGATTGCCAGCGGCACCGGCAACCCGGAGCGCCTGGAACTGCGTCACGTTGCCGATACTGCAGACATCAAGGAAGGCGACCTGTTGGTCAGCTCCGGCCTCGGTCAGCGGTTCCCGGCTGGTTACCCGGTGGCGACCGTCAAGGAAGTGATTCACGACTCCGGCCAGCCGTTTGCCATTGTTCGCGCCGTGCCGACCGCTGCCTTGAACCGCAGTCGCTACTTGCTGTTGGTGTTCAGCGACGGCCGTACTGCCGAAGAGCGTGCCAACGAAGCGGCCCAGGCTCAGGAAGCACTGGACCAGCATGGTGGCGGGCCGATCATTCCGGCCACCGTACCCAAACCAGTGCCGGCGACCACGGTGGTGCCCGCCGCCAACGCAGCGCCTGCCACGCCTGTCGCGCCTCCAGCTGCACCGGCCGCACCGGCACCGGCGGCAACCCCGGCCAAACCCGCTGCCGCCAAACCGCACGCGTCGCAACCTGCCGCCGCTAAACCGGCCGTGAAGCCTGCCGCCAAACCGCCTGTCCCCGCGCCGGCTTCTACTGGGAGAGAAGAATAATGGTCGGCGTCAAAGCTTCCCGAAATAGCTGGATTGTCTGGCTGACGTTCGCTATCGGCCTGTTGCTCAGTATCTCGCCCCTGCCGCAATTCATGGAAATCCTTCGCCCGCTGTGGCTGGCGTTGCTGCTCGCGTTCTGGGCGCTGACCCTGCCGCAAAAGGTCGGCATGGTCACCGCATGGTGCCTGGGCTTGGCTGAAGACGTGCTTTACGGCACGTTGCTTGGCCAGAATGCGCTGATCCTGACGTTGATCACTTTTCTGGTGTTGTCACTACAACAGCGCTTGCGCATGTTCCCGATGTGGCAACAGAGCCTGGTGATCCTGGTGATCTTCGGCCTCGCGCAGCTGGTTCAGCTGTGGCTGAGCGCCTTGACCGGCAATCGCCAGCCAACCCTGGCGCTGGTGCTGCCGGCACTGGTCAGTGCGTTGCTCTGGCCTTGGGTCAGCTACGGTTTGCGTGGTCTGCGTCGACGCTACAAAATCAATTAATTCGGTCAGGCATTTGCCCGCGCCGGTGCCCTGTCTCGCAAATACGTTCCTTTTTTGGCGAGTGGCTGTTGTTGCCAGACAAGGCGCCATGCCAAGTCATAGCTCGCTATGGCGAGAAGCGGCAACGCAGTATGGCAACAACAGACGCCGCCAAAAAGGAACAGTATTTGTGAGACAGGGCACTGGACAGGGAGACGTCTTGATGAAAAAGCTATACCTCGCCTCAGGCTCGCCGCGTCGGCGTGAACTGCTCACGCAGATCGGCGTGCCATTCTCCGCCATCAGCGCGGACATCGATGAAACCCCTTTACCTCAAGAATCCCCGTCGGCCTATGTCGAGCGCCTGGCGCGCGGCAAGGCCGAAGTCGGGCGCGGAACAGTTGTTTCCGACGTCGATTTTTGCGTGTTGGGTGCCGACACCGCCGTGGTGCTGGACGGCAAAATTCTGGGAAAACCGGTGGACGAAGCCGATGCGTGCGCCATGCTTATGCTGTTGGCCGGTCGTGAGCATGAGGTGCTGACCGCCATCGCCGTACTCGACGCCGAGCGCTGCGAGTCGCTGGTGGTGCGCAGTCTGGTGCGGTTTCGCAACATCAGTCGCGAAGAAGCGGCAGCCTACTGGGCCTGCGATGAGCCTCGTGACAAGGCGGGTGGCTACGGAATTCAGGGGCTGGGTGCGGTATTTGTTGCCGGGCTCGATGGCAGTTACTCGGCGGTGGTCGGGTTGCCGCTGTGCGAAACCGCGGAACTGCTCGGCCATTTCGGCATACCCTGTTGGCAAACACCTAACGCGCGCTAAGCGTCGTACTGACAAGATGCAGCCACTATCGTGAACATGCCCGAACGAGACCCTGCCATGAGTGAAGAGATTCTGATCAACATCACGCCGATGGAATCGCGCGTGGCGGTGGTCGAAAACGGTGTTCTGCAAGAGGTCCACGTCGAGCGTACGCAAAAGCGCGGGATCGTCGGCAACATCTATAAAGGCAAGGTTGTGCGGGTTCTACCCGGCATGCAGGCAGCGTTCGTCGATATCGGCCTGGACCGCGCCGCGTTCATCCATGCCTCGGAGATCTCCCTGCGTGAAGGCCCGGTGGTCGAGAGCATCAGCGCTCTGGTCCATGAAGGCCAGAGCCTGGTGGTCCAGGTCACCAAGGACCCGATCGGCTCCAAAGGCGCACGCCTGACGACTCAGTTGTCGATTCCATCACGCTATCTGGTGTACATGCCGCGTACCGCCCACGTCGGTATTTCGCTGAAGATCGAAGACGAGGCCGAGCGCGAGCGCCTCAAGCAAGTGGTCACCGATTGCGTGGCCAAAGAAGGCATCAAGGAGGCTGGCGGTTTCATTTTGCGCACCGCCGCCGAAGGGGCGGGCGCCGATGAGATCCTCATGGACATCCGCTACTTGCGCAGGCTCTGGGATCAGATCAACGAGCAGATCAAAACCATCAGTGCGCCGAGTGTGATCTACGAAGACCTCGGCCTGGCGTTGCGGACCTTGCGTGACCTGGTGAGCCCGAAGATCGAGAAGATTCGCATCGACTCCCGGGAAACCTTTCAGAAAACCACGCAGTTCGTCGCCGAACTGATGCCGGAAATCGCTGATCGTCTTGAACACTACCCAGGCGAGCGGCCCATTTTCGACTTGTACGGCGTGGAAGACGAAATCCAGAAAGCCCTGGAGCGCAAAGTCCCGCTCAAGTCCGGCGGTTACCTGGTGGTCGATCCGGCGGAAGCCATGAGCACCATCGACGTCAACACCGGGGCCTTCGTCGGCCATCGCAACCTTGAAGAAACCATCTTCAAGACCAACCTCGAAGCCGCCACCGCGATTGCCCGTCAGCTGCGCCTGCGCAATCTGGGCGGGATCATCATCATCGACTTCATCGACATGGAAGACGAAGAACACCAGCGCCAGGTATTGCGCACGCTTGAGAAGCAACTGGAACGCGATCACGCCAAAACCAACATCATCGGCATCACTGAGTTGGGCCTGGTGCAGATGACCCGCAAGCGCACCCGCGAAAGTCTCGAACAGGTGCTGTGCGAGCCGTGCAGCAGCTGTCAGGGGCGCGGCAAGCTGAAGACCCCTGAAACGGTCTGCTACGAAATTTTTCGAGAAATTCTCCGCGAGGCTCGCGCCTATCAGGCGGAGGGCTATCGTGTATTGGCGAACCAGAAAGTTGTCGACCGCTTGCTCGACGAAGAGTCAGGTAACGTTGCCGAGCTGGAAGGATTTATCGGACGCACCATTCGATTCCAGGTGGAAACCATGTATTCCCAGGAACAATACGACGTGGTGTTGCTCTGAATCGCGGTGTTCCAACCTTACTAGAACGGCTGGCCTCAGCTTTTTGCAGCATTTTTGCCATGGGAGCCAACTGACATGGAGCGTCTGACACGCATTTTGGTCGCACTCACCCGCTGGGGGCTGGGCCTGTGCGCGTTGGCATTGGTGTTGATGGCGTTGTACGTCAGCCTCGGCCGGGAGCTGACGCCACTGGTGGCTGAATACCGGGCCGAGGTCGAAACCAAAGCCCGTGAGGCCTTCGGCGTGCCATTGCAAATCGGCGAGCTTGAAGGCAGCTGGAGTGGTTTTGCGCCGATCCTGTTCGCCCATGACGTAACGGTCGGCGAAGGTGCCAATGCCTTGCGCCTGGATCAGGTGCGTGCGGTGCCTGACCTTTGGGGAAGCCTGTTGGCTCGTCAGTTGCGCATCGCTCACCTGGAGCTCAATGGCCTGAAGATCAGCCTCAAGGAAGGCACCGACGGGCAGTGGGCGCTGGAAGGGTTGCCGGTGCAGAAGGATCAGCCGCTGGATCCCGAGCAACTGCTCAATCGCCTGCAGATCGTCCAGCAGTTGTCGGTGATCGACAGTCAGGTGACCTTGCAACCACTGGATCAACCGGCGCTGACCTTGACCTACGTCGGCTTCACTCTGAAAACCGGAGCTTCGCGGCAGCGTCTCGATGCCCGAATGACCCTGCCTGATGGCCAGCCAGTGGCCATGAGCCTGCGTACCCGTATCCGCGCCAGCCAGTGGCAGGATGGGGAGGCCGAGGCCTATCTGAGCCTGCCGCAAAGCGATTGGTCGAAATGGCTGCCCGAGCGCCTGACCCAGCAATGGAATTTTTCCGAGATCAAGGCCGGCGGCGAGCTCTGGATCAATTGGGGCCAGCGCACATTGCAAAGCGCGGCGATTCGCCTCAACGCGCCGCAACTCAAAGGGGCGTACGCCGAGCGCAAGCCGATCCAGATCAACAACCTGGCGCTCAATGGCTATTTCCAGCGCAATGCCGAAGGCTTCTTGGTGACCCTGGATTCGCTGGCCATGAGCTTCGGCGAGACGCGCTGGGAGTCGCATCTGCAACTCAAACAGACGTCGGCCACTGACAAGGTCGAAGAACTCTGGCACCTGCAAGCCGATCGACTCGACCTCACCCCGCTCACGCCGCTGCTGAACGCCTTGGGCCCACTGCCCAAAGGTGTCGCCACGGCAGTCGAAAAACTCAAAGTGACCGGTGGGCTGCGTAATGTGCTGATCGACATGCGGCCCAATGCCACTGACGACAGCAAGTTCAGCTTCGCCGCGAACCTTGACCGGGTAGGTTTTGATGCCTATGCCGGCGCCCCGGCGGCGCGAAATGTAAGCGGCAGCATCAGCGGTGACCTCGGCAAGGGTGAGCTGCGCATGGACAGCAAGGACTTTGTCCTGCACCTGGACCCCATTTTCGCCAAGCCATGGCAGTACATCCAGGCCAACGCCACGTTGACCTGGAAACTCGATAAAGAAGGCTTCACCCTGATCGCGCCCTACCTCAAGGTGCTTGGCGAAGAGGGCAAGATTGCCGGCGATTTTCTGATTCGCCTGTATTTTGATCCCGCCAAGGAAGATTACATGGACCTGCGGGTGGGTATGGTGGAAGGCGATGGGCGCTACACCGCCAAATACCTGCCGACCGTCCTCAGCCCCGCACTCGACGAATGGTTGCGTACGGCCATTCTCAAAGGCGCGGTGGATGAAGGTTTCTTCCAGTATCAGGGGTCGCTGAACCATGGCGTCGCTGATACCGCCCGCAGCATCAGCCTGTTCTTCAAGGTGCACGATGCCGAGCTGGCGTTCCAGCCAGGCTGGCCGCATGTCAGCAAAGTCACGGGTGATGTGTTTGTCGAAGACAGTGGTGTGCGGATTCTGGCCAGCAAGGGCCAGTTGCTCGACACTCAGGTCAAGGACATCTACGTCAATATTCCCCATGTGCCGGATGGAAAAAGCGTCCACCTGTTCCTTGACGGCGAGTTTGCTGGCGGCTTGGGTGATGGGCTGAAGATTCTTCAGGAGGCCCCCATCGGTACAGCTGAAACCTTCGCCAAATGGGAAGGTGAGGGCGAGCTGCAAGGCAAACTGAAACTGGATATCCCGCTGGTCAAAGACGAGAAGCCGAAAATTCTGGTTGACTTCAAAACAGCCAAGGCGCGTCTGAAACTTCCCGAACCACCGCTGGAGCTGACTCAGCTCAAGGGCGATTTCCGCTTCGACAGCACCAAGGGTCTGAGCGGGCAGAACATCAGCGCCCGTGCCTTTGATAAACCGGTCACCGCGCAGATTTTCGCTGATGGCAACGCCAGCAATCTCAAGACTCGCGTTACGGCTTCCGGTCATGTCGAAGTCAAAAAACTCACTCAGTGGTTGAACGTGACTCAGCCGTTGCCGGTGTCCGGGGTGATCCCGTATCAATTGCAACTGACCCTGGATGGCGCCGACAGCCAGTTGATGGTCAATTCCAACCTCAGAGGCGTGACGGTTGATCTGCCGGCTCCGTTCGGCATGGCAGCCGATGCGGGGCGCGACACGACATTTCGCATGACCTTGCAAGGTGCGGAGCGTCGTTATTGGGTCAACTATGGTGAGTTGGCAAACTTCACGTTTGCAGCCCCGAACGGCAATTTTGCCGAAGGTCGTGGTGAGCTGTTCCTCGGTGGTGGCAATGCCGTGTTGCCCGGTACCAAAGGCCTGCGCGTGCGTGGCGTACTGTCGGAACTGGATGTCGGCCCCTGGAAGGATTTGGTGGACAAGTACGCTGGCCAGGATCCGGGTGGCAATGCCAAGCAGTTCTTCAGCGGTGCAGACTTCCAGATTGGCAAGCTCAGTGCACTGGGCAGCACCCTCGACAAGGCATCGGTGCAGATAAACCGAAAGCCCGCCGCCTGGGCTTTGCAGCTCGACAGCCAGCAGGTCAAAGGCACGGTCGGTGTGCCTGACGCGAAAGGCGCGCCGATCACGGTCAATCTGCAATACGTGCGGCTACCCGCGCCGGATCCCAAGGCACTGACCGACGATAATGCGCCCGACCCTCTGGCCACGGTTGACCCGACAAAAATTCCGGCGCTGGACATCACCATCAATCAGCTGTTCCTGGGCCAGGATCTGGTGGGTGGCTGGTCGCTGAAAGTCCGTCCGACGCCGCGGGGCATTGCATTCAATAACCTGGACATGGGGCTCAAAGGCATTCTGTTGCAGGGCAGTGGCGGTTGGGAAGGTGCGCCAGGGAGTTCCAGCAGTTGGTACAAGGGGCGAATCAGCGGCAAGAATCTAGCCGATGTGCTCAAGGGCTGGGGGTTTGCACCGAGTGTCACCAGCGAAGAGTTCCATATGGATGTTGACGGTCGCTGGCCCGGTTCGCCGGCGTGGCTGGCCAGCAAACGGTTCTCCGGCACCCTTGATGCCTCCCTTACCAAGGGCCAGTTTGTTGAAGTCGACGGCAGTGCCCAGGCGCTGAGAGTCTTCGGCTTGCTTAACTTCAATTCCATCGGTCGCCGTTTGCGCCTGGACTTTTCCGACCTGTTCGGCAAAGGGTTGAGTTATGACCGGGTCAAAGGTTTGCTGGTCGGTACCAATGGCGTCTACGTCACCCGTGAACCGATCCGGATGACCGGTCCGTCCAGCAATGTTGAACTCGATGGCACGCTCAATCTGGTGGGTGATCAGATCGACGCCAAATTGCTGGTGACGTTACCGGTTACCAACAACTTGCCGATTGCCGCGTTGATCGTTGGCGCGCCGGCCGTTGGCGGCGCGCTGTTCCTGATCGACAAGCTGATTGGTGATCGCATGGCGCGGTTTGCCAGTGTGAAATACACCGTCAAAGGCCCGTGGAAAGAGCCGAAAATCACCTTCGACAAACCTTTTTGAGTCGCTTTTCGAAAAGGCACTCGCCAAGGCGATGGAGTAGCATGGCCGAACTCATTTCAATCAGCGACGCAGATCCTGTAGCAGCTGGCGAAGCCTGCGTCCGGCTGCGCAGCAGTCGTGAACCCGGTCAACATGGTCTTGCAGGTAAACCGTGCAATCCGGTGTTACGACTGCTGCGCAGCCGGACGCAGGCTTCGCCAGCTGCTACAGGTTGGCGGACACTTCTCAAGTAAGGAAAGGCCATGTCTGTAGCGGTGATTCAAATGGTCAGCCAGAGCGATGTGCTGGCCAATCTGGCCCAGGCTCGCCGCCTGCTTGAGCAAGCGGCGGCCGGTGGCGCGCAACTGGCCGTGCTGCCGGAAAACTTCGCCGCGATGGGCCGTCGCGACATCGCCGATATCGGCCGCGCCGAGGCGTTGGGCGACGGGCCGATCCTGCCATGGTTGAAACAGACCGCCCTCGACCTCAAGTTATGGATAGTCGCCGGCACATTGCCGTTGCCGCCGGTGGATCAACCGACGGCGAAGGTGCATGCCTGTTCGCTGTTGGTGAATGACCATGGCGAAACGGTGGCGCGCTACGACAAGCTGCACTTGTTTGATGTGGACGTTGCGGACAATCGCGGGCGTTATCGCGAGTCCGATGACTATGCTTATGGCAGTGGCGTGGTGGTTGCGGATACGCCGGTCGGTCGAGTCGGCCTGACGGTGTGTTACGACCTGCGCTTCCCGGAGTTGTACAGCGAATTACGGGCTGCCGGGGCGGAATTAATTACCGCACCGTCGGCGTTTACCGCGGTGACCGGGGCGGCGCATTGGGATGTGCTGATTCGCGCCCGAGCCATCGAGACTCAATGTTATGTGCTGGCGGCCGCGCAGGGTGGGACTCATCCGGGGCCGCGAGAAACCTGGGGGCATGCCGCCATCGTCGACCCTTGGGGCCGGATACTGGCGCAACAGGATCAAGGCGAGGCCGTGCTGCTGGCCGAACGAGATAGCAGCGAACAGGCGTCCATCCGGGCGCGGATGCCGGTGTCCAGTCACCGGCGCTTTTTCTCGCAGGGCGCTCAGCGACCTGCCTCAGAACGATGAATTGAAGGCGTAAAGCATATGAGCGAGTTGTTGTCCTCAGTCAGTGAACACCTCCTGGCGCCCGGTGGCGTAACGATCGAGAGCTTGCAAGGCGTGCTCGGCGACCTGGCTGGCCCGGGTATCGATGCTGCCGACCTGTATTTCCAGGGGCAGATTTCCGAGTCCTGGGCGCTGGAAGACGGGATCGTCAAGGAAGGCAGCTTCAACCTCGACCAGGGCGTCGGCGTACGCGCGCAATCGGGTGAAAAGACCGGTTTTGCCTACAGCAATGCCATCACCCTGGAAGCCCTCGGTGCCGCGGCCCGTGCCGCGCGCTCAATCTCCCGCGCCGGGCAGAACGGCACGGTGCAGGCTTTCACGACCCAGGACGTCGCCCAGTTGTATGGGCCGGACAACCCGCTGGAAGTGATCAGCCGCGCCGAAAAAGTCGAACTCCTTAAACGCATCGATGCGGCTACTCGTGCTCTCGATCCGCGTATCCAGCAAGTCACTGTGAGCATGGCCGGTGTCTGGGAGCGGATTCTGGTGGCCTCTACTGACGGCGGCCTGGCTGCGGATGTACGGCCATTGGTGCGCTTCAATGTCAGTGTGATCGTCGAACAGAACGGTCGCCGCGAGCGTGGCGGTCATGGTGGCGGTGGTCGTACCGATTACCGTTATTTCCTCAGCGATGACCGCGCCATGGGTTACGCCCGTGAAGCATTGCGTCAGGCACTGGTCAACCTTGAAGCCATTCCGGCGCCGGCCGGTACGTTGCCGGTGGTGCTGGGTTCCGGCTGGTCTGGCGTGCTGCTGCACGAAGCGGTCGGCCATGGTCTGGAAGGTGACTTCAACCGCAAGGGCAGCTCTGCCTACAGCGGGCGCATGGGCGAAATGGTTGCGTCCAAACTGTGCACCATCGTCGATGACGGTACGTTGGCGGGCCGTCGAGGTTCCCTGAACGTCGACGACGAAGGCACCCCGACCGAGTGCACCACGCTGATCGAAAACGGCGTACTCAAAGGCTATATGCAGGACAAGCTCAATGCGCGTCTGATGGGCGTGGCTCGTACCGGCAACGGTCGTCGCGAATCTTATGCGCACCTGCCGATGCCGCGCATGACCAACACCTACATGCTGGCGGGCGAAAGCGATCCGGCAGAAATCATCGCCTCGGTGAAGCGCGGCATCTACTGCGCCAATCTCGGCGGCGGACAGGTGGACATCACCAGCGGCAAATTCGTGTTCTCGACCAGCGAGGCGTACCTGATCGAAGACGGCAAGATTACTGCCCCGGTCAAAGGCGCGACGTTGATCGGCAACGGGCCGGAAGCCATGAGCAAGGTGTCGATGGTCGGTAACGATCTGGCGCTGGACAGCGGCGTGGGTACGTGTGGCAAGGATGGGCAGTCGGTGCCGGTGGGTGTCGGCCAGCCAACGCTGAAAATCGATGCGATCACTGTGGGTGGCACAGGCGCATAAGTGGCTTTTGAGAAAAGAGAAGCTTCGGGTGAGCCGCTTGGCGACTCACCCGAGAAGGGACTTAACGCAGGCCGCGTTGAGTCTCGTCCAGCTCACGGATGTACTTGAAGATTTTACGGCTCGATGCCGGTGGCTTGTTGGTCGCCAGTTCGTGCTGGGCCTGACGGATCAGGGAGCGCAATTGCTGACGATCAGCTTCCGGGTAGTCGAGCACGAACTTCTCCAGGACTGCATCGTCGCCCGCGATCAAGCGATCGCGCCAGCGTTCCAGGCCATGGAAACGTTCGTTGTACTGCCGAGTGGAGGCATCGAGTTGATCGAGCAAGGTCAGAATGGCGTCAGTGTCCTGATCGCGCATCAGTTTACCGATGAACATGAGGTGCCGTTTACGCGCGATATTCGCGGTGTGCTTGGGGGCATCGCCCAGAGCCCGGCGCAAAGCGTCGGTCAACGGCAGTTTTGCCAGCAAGTCAGGCTTGAGTGTTGTAAGGCGCTCGCCAAGGTCAACCAGAGCATGAAGCTCACGTTTAACCTGGGATTTGCTTTTTTCTCCCGTATCGAGGGAGTCGTCGTAAGAATCAACCATGGTGGCCGTCCGCAAAGAAACGCCGCCATGATAACCAGTCGGGGGCCGCTTGTCCGGCCCGGTCGCTCGAAGGCCATACCGAAAGCAGAATTTGAGTGGAGAACAGCATGAGTGCAGTTGAAAGCGTCGGCCCACAAGCGTTGCCGGCACTGCAAGAACAAGTCGAGCAGATCATTGCTGAAGCCAAGCGTCAGGGCGCCAGTGCCTGCGAAGTCGCCGTGTCCCTGGAACAGGGCCTGTCGACGTCGGTGCGCCAGCGCGAGGTCGAAACCGTCGAGTTCAACCGCGATCAGGGCTTTGGCATCACCTTGTATGTCGGCCAGCGCAAGGGCTCGGCCAGCACCTCGGCCAGCGGCCCTGACGCCATTCGGGAAACCGTCGCGGCGGCGCTGGCCATCGCCAAGCACACGTCCGAAGACGAAGCCTCGGGCCTGGCCGATGCTGCGTTGATGGCCCGCGACCTGCAGGATTTCGACCTGTTCCACCAATGGGACATCACTCCGGAACAAGCCATCGAGCAAGCGCTGGCTTGCGAAGCCGCAGCGTTTGCCACCGATAGCCGGATCAAGAATGCCGACGGCACCACGCTCAGCACCCATCAGGGTTGCCGCGTGTACGGCAACAGTCATGGGTTTATCGGCAGCTACGCGTCGACCCGACACAGCTTGAGTTGCGTGATGATTGCCGAGGCCGATGGCCAGATGCAGCGCGATTACTGGTACGACGTAAACCGCCAGGGCAACTTGCTGACCGATCCGGCGATCATCGGTCAGCGTGCCGCGCAGCGGGCGGCGAGCCGTCTGGGCGCGCGTCCCGTACCGACCTGCGAAGTACCGGTGTTGTTTTCCGCTGAACTGGCCGGTGGTTTGTTCGGCAGCTTTCTCTCGGCCATTTCCGGCGGCAGTCTGTACCGCAAGTCGTCGTTCCTTGAAGGCACACTGGGGCAGAAGTTGTTTCCGGAGTGGTTGACCATCGATGAGCGTCCGCATTTGATGCGCGCCATGGGCAGTTCCGCGTTCGATGGCGACGGCCTGGCGACTTACGCCAAGCCGTTCGTCGAAAAGGGTGAGTTGGTGTCCTACATCCTCGGCACGTACTCCGGGCGCAAGCTCGGGATGCCGAGTACTGCCAACGCCGGCGGTGTGCACAACTTGTTTGTCACCCATGGCGATGAAGATCAGGCCGCGTTGCTGCGTCGCATGGGCCGTGGCCTGCTGGTCACAGAGCTGATGGGGCAGGGCCTGAACATGGTCACCGGCGATTACTCCCGTGGCGCAGCGGGTTACTGGGTCGAGAACGGCGAAATCCAGTTTGCCGTGCAGGAAGTGACCATCGCCGGCAACATGCGTGACATGTTCAAGCAGATCGTTGCGGTCGGTAATGATCTGGAATTGCGCAGCAACATTCGCACAGGTTCGGTGCTGATCGAACGCATGACGGTCGCGGGTAGCTAACGCTTAACCGTTACGCAAAAAGGCGCGTTACCCGGGTGCGGGAAACGCGCCTTTTTTGTGCCTCGATTTTATCGGGGTTGTTTTGGTTCTCATTATCATCTAATAATTAATCTCATTACCGAATGAGCCCGGATCATGAGTTCTGCCTTGCACGAGCAGCCTTACCTCGAAAGCTGGCGCTGGATGAGTCGCCAGATCCGTTGCGCCATGGACCCTGACGAACCACGCCTGATCGCCCATTACCTGGCTGAAGGCCGGTATTTGGCCTGTTGCACGGCAACGTCTCCCTGGACCATCGCCGAAACTTCCTTCCGTTTGTTACTCGACACTGCCGCCGATGTCGCGCTGCCCTGGCATTGGCGCACTTACTGCCTCGACCAGGCCTGGCGCCCGCTGCGTGAACTCGAACGCCTCTCTCTGTGCAAGTGCCGCCTCACGCGCTGGCAACGCTACACCTGGCAACTGGCGACCTGCGAGTTGCAGCCCTCGATTCCCCTCATAGAACTGGTGCAAGGATTTTCTGATGACCAAGACACGCATTGAACGCGACAGCATGGGCGAGCTTCAGGTCCCGGTGGATGCGCTCTATGGCGCGCAGACCCAACGGGCGGTGGATAACTTCCCGATCAGCGGCAAGCCGATGCCCGTGCAGTTCATCCGCGCGCTGATCCTGGCCAAAGCTGCCGCCGCCCGGGCCAACGTCGAGCTCAAGCAAATCAGCGAAGCTCAGGGCGGTGCCATTGTCGAGGCGGCATTGGGTCTGCTCAACGGCGATTTCATGCAGCACTTCCCGGTGGACATCTTCCAGACTGGCTCGGGCACCAGCTCGAACATGAATGCCAACGAAGTGATCGCCACCCTGGCCAGCCGTGTACTCGGTGAGCCGGTGAACCCCAACGATCATGTCAATTGCGGCCAAAGCAGCAACGACATTATCCCGACGACGATCCATGTCAGCACAGCGCTGGCGTTGCATGAACAGCTGCTGCCGGCGCTGCTGCGTCTGGTGCAGGTGATCGAGCACAAGGCTGAGACCGTTCATCACCACATCAAAACCGGTCGCACTCATTTAATGGACGCGATGCCGGTGCGCATGAGCCAAGTGCTTAACGGATGGGCGCAGCAACTCAAAGCCAACATCGGTCATCTGCAAAACCTGCTGCCAAGCCTGCAATCCCTGGCGCAGGGCGGCACCGCGGTGGGCACCGGCATCAACGCGCATCCCGAGTTCGCCGCGCGTTTCAGTCAACAACTGAGCGAGCTGACCCACGTCCCATTCAAGCCCGGTACCGATCTGTTTGCGCTGATCGGCTCCCAGGACACGGCCGTTGCGGTCTCCGGGCAGCTCAAGGCGACGGCGGTGTCCTTGATGAAAATTGCCAACGACCTGCGCTGGATGAATTCCGGTCCGCTGGCCGGTCTGGGGGAGATCGAGCTCGAAGCCTTGCAGCCGGGCTCGTCGATCATGCCCGGCAAGGTCAACCCGGTGATCCCGGAAGCCACCGCGATGGTCGCCGCTCAGGTGATCGGCAACGACACCGTGATCACCATCGCCGGTCAGTCAGGCAATTTCGAACTGAACGTGATGCTGCCAATCATCGCCCAGAACCTGCTCAGCAGCATTGAATTGCTGGCCAACGCCAGCCATCTGCTGGGTGAAAAAGCGATCTCCAGCTTCAAGGTCAACGAAGCCAGACTCAAGGAAGCGCTGTCGCGCAATCCGATTCTGGTCACCGCACTCAACCCGATCATTGGTTACCAAAAAGCCGCCGAGATTGCCAAGAAGGCTTATCAGCAAGGTCGGCCGGTTATCGACGTGGCACTGGAACACACCGACCTGACCCGCAACCAGCTTGAGGTTTTGCTGGACCCGGAAAAACTCACCGCTGGCGGCGTGTAATCACTGCCACCGCTTTGGAGGCTCACCATGGAGCACTGGAAACGCACGATCGAAAGGGCTAATCACTGTTTCATGCTGGGCGAACTGGTCGATGCCCGCGAGGCTTACTTGCAGGCACTGGCCCTGGCTCAAGTGTTGTTTGAGCGTTGGGCGGATGCCGACGAAGCGGTGGCGGCTTGCGTGATTTCCCACCACAACCTGGCGGACCTGCATCTGCGGCTGAACCAGCCGGAGGAGAGCGCCGAGTATTTGTGTGCGATCCACCAACGGTTGTTGCAGACCCTGCAGGATCCGCGTCTGGCACCGACCCTGCGCGATGCTGCACTGCGCCAAAGCAGCAAAACCTATGTCGAACTGCTGAATTTCATCAGCGAGCACGGCGAGTACCCGCGCACCCATCGTTTGCTGCACAGCCCGGCAGTCGCCCCTGCGTCTTTACATCATGGAGTCCATTGAAATGGCTTTTACCTTGCCTGCCTTGCCATACGCCTATGACGCCCTGGAACCGCACATCGATGCGCAGACCATGGAAATCCATTACACCAAGCACCATCAGACCTACATCAACAACCTCAACGCCGCGGTTGAGGGCACGGAGTTCGCCGAGTGGTCAGTTGAGAAGCTGGTCGCCAGCGTCCGGCAGCTGCCGGAATCACTGCGCGCCGCCGTCATCAATCAGGGCGGTGGCCACGCGAACCATTCGCTGTTCTGGGAAGTGATGGCACCTCACGGCGGCGGCAATCCCGAAGGTGCACTGGCCAAGGCGATCGATGAGCATCTGGGTGGTCTGGACAGTTTCAAAGAGGCGTTCACCAAAGCGGCGCTGACCCGTTTCGGCAGTGGTTGGGCCTGGCTGAGTGTCACGCCACAAAAAACGCTGGTGGTGGAAAGCAGCGGCAACCAGGACAGTCCGCTGATGAACGRCAATACGCCGATTCTTGGTCTGGATGTGTGGGAACACGCCTATTACCTGCGCTATCAGAACCGCCGTCCGGAATACATCAATGCTTTCTACAACGTCATCAATTGGCCCGAAGTCGCTGCGCGCTATCAGGCCGCGCTGGTTTAAGTCCTCTATAAAAACAATCCAAGGCTGACTATGGGCACTGAAACACTGGCGATCGGAAGTGGGCGGATGTTTCGTTACGCGGTGGGATCGCTGTTACTGATGGCGGGTATGACGTTGTTGGTCGCCCACGGATTGGAGTGGCTGGATCTGGAGCCGAGACTGTCGCGGGCGTTGCAGGGCGGTGCGATCTGCGCGCTCGGCACCGCGCTCGGTGCGGTGCCGGTGCTGGTCATTCGGCGCATGCCCCAGGCGCTCAGTGACACATTGCTGGGGTTTGGTGCCGGCGTGATGCTGGCGGCGACGGCATTTTCGCTGATCGTGCCGGGCATTTCCGCCGCTGAAGGCCTCGGCCTGACGCCGTGGTCGGCCAGTGGACTGATCTGTTTCGGCATCATGCTCGGGGCGTTTGGTCTGTATCTAGTTGATCGCAAGGTGTCGAGCGCTTCACCGGAAATGCTCATCGGCACGCTTGAGCATCCGGTGATTCCGCCACGCATCTGGCTGTTCGTGTTTGCCATCATTGCCCATAACATCCCTGAAGGCATGGCCGTCGGCGTTTCTGCCGGCGGTGGCATGCCGGACGCGGACAGCCTGGCCATGGGCATCGCGCTGCAGGATGTGCCGGAAGGGCTGGTGATTGCGTTGGTGCTGGCTGGGGCAGGGATGTCGAGGATCAAGGCATTTCTGATGGGTGCGGCATCAGGCCTGGTCGAGCCGGTATTCGCGCTGTTGTGCGCGTGGCTGGTAAGCCTTGCCGAACTGTTGTTGCCTTTGGGATTGGCGTTGGCGGCGGGGGCGATGTTGTTGGTGGTGACCCACGAAGTGATCCCGGAGTCGCGACGCAATGGTCATGACAAACTCGCGAGCCTTGGCTTGTTGATCGGATTTTGTTTGATGATGGTGATGGATACGGCACTCGCCTAGACGAGTGCTTAACCACCTTCGCCGAAATAGTCATTGATCAAATCCACCAACGCCTGCAAGGCTTCATCAGCTTGCTCACCTTCGGTACTAAGGTGAATTATCGTTCCCTTGCCTGCGGCAAGCATCATCATCGCCATGATGCTTTTTCCGTCCACCATGGAATCGGGAGTACGTCCGACCCGGATCGTGCATTCCTTGAATTCACCGGCGACGCCAACAAATTTTGCAGAAGCGCGGGCATGCAGGCCCAGCTTGTTGATGATTTCAATTTCCAGAGCAGGCATCGCGATGTAGATCCTTTAGCTGAGGTCGCGGTGGCGGACCTGGACGTTCTTCAGGGATTGTTGCAGGACCTGGCCCAAGCGTTCGGTCAGGTAGACGGAGCGGTGATGCCCGCCGGTGCAGCCAATGGCGATGGTGACATAAGCACGATTGCTGGCAGCAAAGCGCGGCAACCACTTGAGCAAGTAGGTGGAAATGTCCTGGAACATCTCTTCGACGTCCGGTTGAGCCGCCAGGTACTCGGCCACCGGTTGATCAAGCCCGGACTGCGCTCGCAGTTCCGGCTTCCAGTAAGGGTTGGGCAGGCAGCGCACATCGAACACCAGGTCCGCGTCCACCGGCATGCCGCGCTTGAATCCGAAGGACTCGACCAGGAACGCGGTGGCGGCTTCCGGCTGGTTCAGCAGGCGCAGCTTGATGGTGTCGCGTAGCTGATACAGGTTCAGGTTGGTCGTGTTGATTTTGAGATCGGCCAGGTCGGCAATGGGGCCCAGCAGATTGCTTTCGTCCTCGATCGCCTCGGCCAACGAGCGATTGGCGGTGCTCAGCGGGTGACGACGGCGGGTCTCGGAAAACCGCTTGAGCAAGGTTTCTACGTCGGCGTCCAGGTACAGCACATCGCATTTGATATGCCGGCTACGGACTTCCTCGAGTAACTCGGGAAACCGCGAAAGATGGCTCGGCAGATTGCGCGCATCGATAGATACGGCGACCAGTGGTTGCGACAATTCGGTATGAATCAACGCACGCTCGGCCAGTTCCGGCAGCAGTCCGGCGGGCAGGTTGTCGATGCAGTAGTAGCCGTTATCCTCGAGAACATCGAGTACGGTGCTTTTACCCGAGCCGGAGCGGCCGCTGACGATGATCAAGCGCATGATTACTGACCGTTTTGCTCTTCCAGAACAACCTTATACAAGGCTTCGTTGCTCGGAGCACTACGCAGTTTTTCCCGCACTTCCTTGCGATCAAGCATGCTGGCTATTTGACGAAGCAATTCAAGGTGCGCATCGGTGGCGGCTTCCGGGACCAGCAGTACGAACAGCAGGTCAACCGGGGCCCCGTCGATGGCATCGAAATCGATGGGCGCGTCAAGGTGCATCAAGGCGCTGATGGGCGAGATGCAGCCCTTCAGACGGCAGTGGGGGATGGCGATGCCGTTACCAAAACCGGTCGAGCCGAGTTTTTCACGGGCGATCAATGCTTCGAAGACATCTTGCATCTCCAGATCCGGCACTTCCCGGGCGATCAGGTTGGCAATTTGCTCGAGGGCTTTCTTTTTACTGCCGCCCGGCACGTTCACGAGGGAACGGCCGGGGGTCAGGATGTTTTCAAGTCGGATCATGGGTTGGGAGTGTTAACGACCGGTTGCACCCTGGAGGAGGCTCTGGGTCTTTTCCTTATGCTTTTTGAGTTGTTTATCCAGCTTGTCGGTCAGTGAATCGATCGCTGCGTACATGTCGGTATGTTCCGCGTTGGCGACCACTTCATTGCCGGGAATATGCAGGGTGGCTTCGATTTTCTGCTTCAGCTTCTCGACGGTCATCGTGACCTGCACGTTGGTGATCTTGTCGAAATGCCGCTCTAATCGTTCGAGTTTTTCGCCGATGTAGGTGCGCAGGGGTTCGGTCACTTCCAGTTGGTGTCCACTGATGTTGACTTGCATACAGCTTCTCCTTCGTTGCCAGTGCATAAAGCGGCAGGCAGAAATGCCTGCCACTGGAACGCTGTGGCGTGGCCCTACATCAACCGCTTACGTTCGCTCGAAGGCGCGATCCCCAGGGATTCGCGATACTTGGCGACGGTGCGGCGAGCCACCTGAATGCCTTGTGCCTCCAGTAAACCAGCGATCTTGCTGTCACTCAACGGCTTTTTCTGATTTTCCGCGGCAACCAGTTTTTTGATGATCGCGCGAATCGCTGTGGACGAGCATTCACCGCCTTCGGAGGTACTTACGTGGCTGGAGAAAAAGTATTTCAACTCATAAATGCCCCGAGGGGTATGCATGAATTTTTGCGTGGTTACCCGTGAAATCGTCGATTCGTGCATGCCCACCGCTTCGGCAATGTCATGCAGGACCAAAGGCTTCATGGCTTCGTCGCCGTATTCCAGGAAACCGCGCTGATGCTCGACGATCTGGGTGGCAACTTTCATCAAGGTTTCATTGCGGCTTTGCAGGCTCTTGATGAACCAGCGGGCCTCTTGCAGCTGATTGCGCATGAAGGTGTTGTCAGCGCTGGTGTCGGCACGGCGGACAAATCCGGCGTATTGCGCGTTGACCCGCAACTTTGGCACCGATTCCTGGTTGAGCTCTACCAGCCAGCGCTCGTTATCCTTGCGCACGATAACGTCAGGCACGACGTACTCGGCTTCGCTGGATTCGATCTGCGAGCCGGGACGCGGGTTGAGGCTCTGGACCAGTTCGATGACCTGGCGCAGTTCGTCTTCCTTGAGCTTCATGCGGCGCATCAACTGGCTGTAGTCGCGGCTGCCCAGCAGATCGATGTAGTCAGTGACCAGACGCTTGGCTTCG
Organism: Pseudomonas sp. P1_F1_2; assembly: GCF_056405815.1. Lineage (NCBI taxonomy): Bacteria > Pseudomonadati > Pseudomonadota > Gammaproteobacteria > Pseudomonadales > Pseudomonadaceae > Pseudomonas > Pseudomonas sp. P1_F1_2. Next base: position 25,812 of record NZ_JBFUBK010000068.1, read on the forward strand.
GCCAGCCAAGGCGTCTTGGCTGGCAGCTGGCGTAGTTGCAGCAGCAGGCATTCGCCCAGGTTGCGAGCGCCGATGCCGGCAGGCTCGAATTGCTGGATGCGGTGCAGGACGGCTTCGATTTCGTCCAGTTCGATGTCCAGTTCCGGATCGAAGGCTTCGAGGATTTCCTCGAGGGTTTCATCCAGATAGCCCTGATTGTTGATGCAGTCGATCAGGGTCACGGCGATCAGGCGATCGGTGTCGGACATCGGTGCCAGGTTCAGTTGCCACAACAGGTGGCTTTGCAGGCTCTCGCCGGCCGATGTGCGAGTGGTGAAATCCCATTCGTCGTCATCGTTGCTCGGCAGGCTGCTGGCGCTGGTCTGGTAAACGTCTTCCCATGCGGTATCGACCGGCAGTTCATTGGGAATGCGTTCGTTCCAGTCACCTTCCTCGAGGTTGTCCACCGTGGGGGCGGTTTCCTGATAGGAGGGTTCCTGAATGTCGGCGTTGGGTGGCTGCTCGGCTTTGTCGGCCAAGGGGTCGGCGTTGTCGAAGTCGTCGCCTTCTTCCTGGCGTTCGAGCATYGGATTGGACTCCAAAGCCTCCTGGATTTCCTGTTGCAGGTCCAGGGTCGACAATTGGAGCAGGCGGATGGCCTGTTGCAGCTGCGGTGTCATCGTCAGCTGCTGGCCCATTCTCAAGACTAGCGATGGTTTCATGGCAGGGGCTTAACACCTTATTCGCCGGCGCACATGCGCCATCCACTACAGGGCGCCGGAGCGCCAAACATAAGCAAATTATATGCCTGAAACTGAAGTGTTTGCCTAGAGCGCCGTAACAATAAAAAACACACTGCTGTGTTAATTGCGCCAGGAGCTCAGTCGACTAGCCAGACACCTCGATGCTTACAGGCGGAACTCATGGCCCAGATAGACTTCTTTCACCAGGTCGTTTGCAAGGATGGTGGCAGAGTCGCCCTCGGCGATCAGTTGGCCATCGTTGACGATGTACGCGGTTTCGCAGATATCCAGGGTTTCACGGACGTTGTGGTCCGTGATCAGCACGCCAATGCCCTTGGCCTTGAGGTGGTGGATAATCTGTTTGATGTCGCCGACCGAAATCGGGTCCACGCCGGCGAAAGGTTCGTCGAGCAGGATGAATTTCGGGTTAGTCGCCAGTGCCCGGGCAATTTCCACGCGGCGGCGTTCGCCACCCGACAGGCTCATACCAAGGTTGTCGCGGATGTGGCTGATATGGAATTCCTGCAGCAGGCTTTCCAGCTCTTTGCGACGTCCGGCCTTGTCGAGCTCCTTGCGGGTCTCGAGGATCGCCATGATGTTGTCGGCCACCGAAAGTTTGCGGAAGATCGACGCTTCTTGCGGCAGATAGCCGATACCGGCTTTCGCACGACCGTGCATGGGCTGGTGGCTGACGTCCAGGTCGTCGATCAGTACGCGCCCCTGATCGGCCTGTACAAGGCCGACAATCATGTAGAAGCAGGTGGTCTTGCCGGCGCCGTTAGGGCCCAGCAGGCCGACGATTTGACCGCTGTCGATCGACAGGCTGACATCGCGCACGACCTGGCGGCTCTTGTAGCTCTTGGCCAGATGCTGAGCTTTCAGAGTTGCCATTACTGGGCCTTTTGCTCGTCGGTTTTCTTCTTCGGCTGGATCACCATGTCGATACGCGGGCGCGCCTCAGTGACCTTGCTGCCCGTGGCGCGACCAGCGCTCGCAAGCTTTTTGGCCGTGTCGTAGACGATCTTCTCGCCTTGGGTGACGTTGTTGTCCTTGTCGACAACTTTTGCCTTGTCGATCAGCACGACACGGTTTTGCGAGGCGTGGTACTGGATGGTGACGCCCCAGCCCTGAACAGGCTTGGTGTCGCCCTGGGTTTGCAGTTGTTCGAAGTAAGCGAGGTTGCCCACCGAAGTCACCACGTCGATGTCGCCAGTCGGAGTGCGGGTCATGGTCACTTTGTTGCCGGTGACCTTCATCGTGCCCTGGGTGATGATTACGTCGCCCGTATAGGTGGCGATACCGTTCTTGTCGTCCAGTTGGGCGTCGTCGGCCTGTATGCGGATAGGCTGGGATTGGTCGGTCGGCAGAGCCCAGGCGCTCACGCTTCCCAGTGCTGCGCCCAGACTGAGCAAAATAGGGAGAGTTTTAACGAGCCTCATACTGTCCTCTTACGTTCGATAGCAGGTGTATCCTGCTTTCTTTCAAGTACGCTTTCATTCCGTTGCCTGTCGATACACCGCCAGCGCCGTCGATTCTAACGGGTTGGTCGGTCTGCGMATATTGTTRCTGCGGGAACACAGTCATACGGGTGGTGGTAATCAGGGTCCTGCGGTTTTTTTCGTCGAAACGGGTGATGCGTACCGAATCGATCAGCTCGACCTGAGTGCCGTCAGGGTTGACCTCTCCGTGCTCGCTCTGGACATGCCAGGGAAACTGGGTGCCGCGAAACATGTTCAGGTCGGGATTGGTCAGTAGCGTGACTTCGGACGCTTTCAGGTGTTCGACCTTGTCGGACGTCATTTCGTATTGCAATTTGCCGTCCGGCAGGAACTGCACGCTATGGGCGTTGAGCGCGTAATAGTCGATCGCGCTTTCATCGACCTTGACCACAGGTTTGTCGAGGAAGCGTTCCGGGCTGATGTTCCAGTAGCCGACTGCGGCGAACAGCGCCGCAATGCAACCGAACAACAGAATGTTGCGAAACTTTTTGCTTAGCATAATGGGCTCACAGGTACGCAGCGTTGGCCGCATCAAGGCGGCCCTGGGCACGCAGGATCAATTCGCAGAATTCGCGAGCGGCACCCTCACCACCACGGGCCTGGGTGATGCCGTGGGCGTGTTCTCGCACGAAGCTGGCTGCGTTGGCGACCGCCATGCCCAGGCCGACGCGGCGAATCACCGGTAGGTCTGGAAGGTCGTCGCCGAGGTAGGCCACTTGTTCATAGCTTAGATTGAGTTGGGCAAGCAGTTCGTCGAGCACCACCAGTTTGTCTTCACGACCCTGGTACAGGTGGGGAATGCCAAGATTCTTTGCGCGCCGCTCAACGACCGGGGTCTTGCGACCGCTAATGATAGCGGTCTGCACGCCGGCTGCCATCAACATCTTGATGCCTTGGCCGTCCAGTGTGTTGAACGTCTTGAATTCACTGCCGTCTTCAAGGAAATACAGGCGCCCGTCGGTCAGCACGCCATCGACGTCGAACACTGCCAGCTTGATCTGTTTGCCGCGTTGAAGCAGGTCCGAGCTCATTACATTACTCCCGCACGCAGCAAGTCGTGCATGTTCAAGGCGCCGACCGGACGGTCTTCGCTGTCGACCACGACCAGCGCGTTGATTTTGTGGTCTTCCATGATTTTCAGGGCTTCGGCGGCGAGCATCTCTGCGCGGGCAGTCTTGCCGTGGGCGGTCATGACCTGATCGATGGTAGCGCTATGGATATCGATGCTGCGGTCCAGCGTGCGGCGCAAGTCACCGTCGGTGAAGATCCCGGCCAGCTTGCCGTCCGCTTCCAGAATCACGGTCATGCCCAGGCCTTTGCGGGTCATTTCCATCAAGGCGTCCTTGAGCAAGGTGCCGCGTTGAACCTGTGGCAGCTCTTGTCCGGCGTGCATGACATTTTCCACTTTCAGCAGCAAACGTCGACCCAGCGCGCCACCCGGGTGGGAAAAGGCGAAGTCTTCAGCGGTAAAGCCGCGAGCTTCCAGCAATGCAACGGCCAGGGCATCGCCCATGACCAGCGCGGCGGTGGTGGAGGAGGTCGGTGCCAGATTCAGCGGGCAGGCCTCGTGTTCGACGTGAACATTGAGGTTGACCTCGGCAGCCTTGGCCAGCGGTGAATCCGGGTTGCCGGTCACGCTGATCAATTGGATGCCCAGACGCTTGATCAGGGGCAGCAGGGTGACGATTTCGTTGGTGGAGCCGGAGTTCGACAGGGCCAGGATGATGTCGTCGCGCGTGATCATGCCCATGTCGCCATGGCTGGCTTCGGCCGGATGCACGAAAAAAGCCGTGGTGCCGGTGCTGGCCAGGGTGGCGGCGATCTTGTTGCCGATGTGCCCTGATTTGCCCATGCCGACCACTACCACGCGGCCTTTGCTGGCCAGAATCATCTCGCAAGCGCGTACGAAATCAGCGTCGATATGGGGCAGCAAGCCTTCTACGGCTTCCAGTTCGAGGCGGATGGTGCGTTGTGCTGATTGAATCAGGTCGCTGGATTGGCTCATGTCAGAAATCGTATAGCCTGATGAAAAGGCGGCGATTATAGCGGTAATGATCAAAACCCTCACGCAAGTTCGTCACGCTTTGTCATTCCCGCTTGCCGAATACCCTCTAAACGAGGCTTTTTGCCACAAGATGGTCTGGCTTGGGCCTTTGGCGCTTGGCCTTTGCAGTGATATAGTTCGCCGCCAGTTCGGCCTGCCCGGGGAGGTATGTGCTTTCGTCAGAGAGCCAGGCGTCCGAGTGAGAGGCTGCATCGCAAGGAGTTTAGATGAGTGCCGATAACGCCTACGCGGTCGAGCTGAAGGGACTGTCCTTCAAGCGCGGAACGCGCAGCATTTTCAATAACGTCGATATCCGTATCCCGCGCGGCAAGGTCACCGGCATCATGGGGCCTTCCGGGTGTGGCAAAACCACGCTGCTGCGATTGATGGGCGCACAATTGCGTCCATCAAAGGGCGAAGTCTGGGTCAACGGCCAGAACCTGCCCAAGTTGTCGCGCAGTGATCTGTTCGATGCGCGCAAGCACATGGGGGTGCTGTTCCAGAGCGGCGCCCTGTTTACCGACCTCGATGTGTTCGAGAACGTCGCCTTCCCGCTGCGCGTTCATACCGAGCTGCCGGAAGAAATGATCCGCGACATCGTCCTGCTTAAATTGCAGGCCGTGGGCTTGCGTGGCGCCATCGACCTGATGCCTGACGAGTTGTCCGGCGGCATGAAGCGTCGTGTCGCGCTCGCCCGGGCGATTGCTCTCGATCCGCAGATTCTCATGTATGACGAGCCATTTGTCGGCCAGGATCCTATCGCCATGGGGGTGCTGGTGCGTCTGATCCGTCTGCTTAACGATGCCCTGGGCATCACCAGTATCGTGGTGTCCCACGATCTGGCCGAGACAGCGAGCATCGCCGACTATATCTATGTCGTCGGCGAAGGTCAGGTATTGGGGCAGGGGACTCCCGAGGAGCTGATGAACTCCCAGGAACCACGGATCCGCCAATTCATGACCGGTGAACCTGACGGCCCTGTTGCATACCACTTTCCAGCGACGGACTACCGCGCAGATCTTCTGGGGAAGCGTTGATGCGCAAGATTTCATTAATAGAACGCGTGCGCCGGTTCGGCCACTCTGCCATCGACGCACTGGCGGTGTTCGGACGTTCGACGATTTTCCTGTTTCATGCCTTGCTCGGTCGCGGTGGCATCGGCGGCGGTTTTGGCCTGCTGATCAAGCAGTTGCATTCCGTTGGCGTGATGTCCCTGGTGATCATTGTGGTCTCCGGGGTGTTCATCGGGATGGTGCTAGCGCTGCAGGGCTTCAATATCCTGTCCAGCTACGGCTCGGAACAGGCGGTGGGGCAGATGGTCGCGCTGACGCTGTTGCGTGAGTTGGGACCGGTCGTGACGGCCTTGTTGTTCGCCGGGCGTGCCGGTTCGGCGCTAACGGCCGAAATCGGCAACATGAAGTCCACCGAGCAGCTGTCCAGTCTGGAAATGATTGGTGTCGACCCGCTCAAATACATCGTTGCCCCGCGCCTGTGGGCCGGCTTCATTTCTCTGCCGGTGCTGGCGATGATTTTCAGCGTGGTGGGTATCTGGGGTGGTTCGTGGGTGGCCGTCGACTGGCTGGGCGTCTATGAAGGTTCCTACTGGTCGAACATGCAAAACAGCGTGACGTTCACTGACGATGTGCTCAATGGCATCATCAAAAGCATCGTCTTCGCGTTCGTCGTGACCTGGATCGCCGTATTCCAAGGCTATGACTGTGAGCCCACTTCCGAGGGGATCAGTCGTGCCACTACCAAGACCGTGGTGTATGCCTCTTTGGCAGTGCTCGGCCTGGACTTTATTCTGACCGCCTTGATGTTTGGAGATTTCTGATGCAAAACCGCACCCTGGAAATCGGTGTCGGCCTTTTCTTGCTGGCTGGCATCCTGGCTTTGCTGTTGCTGGCTTTGCGGGTCAGTGGCCTGTCCCCGAGCCCGAGCACCGACACGTATAAACTTTATGCATACTTCGACAATATCGCCGGTTTGACGGTCAGAGCTAAAGTGACCATGGCCGGTGTGACCATCGGCAAGGTCACGGCGATCGATCTGGACCGCGACAGCTTCACCGGTCGGGTGACCATGCAACTGGAAAAGCGCGTAGATAACCTGCCGGCTGACTCCACTGCATCTATCCTGACGGCTGGCTTGTTGGGCGAGAAGTACATCGGTATCAGCGTGGGCGGCGAAGAAGCCTTGCTCAAGGATGGYGGRACCATCCATGACACCCAGTCGTCGCTGGTACTSGAAGACCTGATCGGKAAATTCCTGCTCAATACCGTYAGTAAAGACGCCAAATGAGGAGCTTTTGAATGATCTCTACCTTGCGACGTGGCCTGTTGGTATTACTCGCGGCGATGCCGTTGGTGGCTAACGCCGTGGCGGCGCCTTCCGCGCACGATCTGGTACAGGACACCACCACTCGGATGCTTGCCGATCTGTCGGCGAATAAAGAGAAGTACAAGCAGGACCCGCAGGATTTCTACACGGCGTTGAACACCATCGTCGGACCTGTGGTGGATGCCGAGGGTATTTCCAAGAGCATCATGACGGTCAAGTACTCGCGCAAAGCCACACCGGCACAGATGAAAACCTTCGAAGAAAACTTCAAGAAGGGCCTGTTCCAGTTTTATGGCAATGCTTTGCTCGAATACAACAACCAGGGCATCACCGTCGATCCTGCCAAGGACGAGTCGGGTGACCGCACCAGTGTTGGCAT
>NZ_JBFUBK010000069.1:0-32777 GCF_056405815.1 Pseudomonas sp. P1_F1_2
CAGCGGGATGTCTGGACGGGACCAGGCATCTGGAGCAGGGGACAGGTCGTCGGTGTTGGTTTCGCCGGTGACCTTGAACACGCGCAGGCTGATCTTGTCGGCCAGGGTCGGGCGGTTCTTGAACCACTCGCCGTCAGCCCAGGACTGCAGCACGCCTTTAGCGTGAACGTTACCGTTCTTGGCGCGTTCAGCAACGTCGTGGAAGGCATCGAACATCAGCAGGGTGTGCTTGAGTTCTTCGGCAGCTACTGGTGCCAGTTCGGCGTCGTCCAGCAGGTTGACCAGGGTCACGATGTTGTAGCCGCCCTGCATGGTGCCGAGCAGTTCAACAGCGCGCTTCTTGTCGATCAGGGGGGATTTGGCTTCGCCTTTGGCGAGGGCGGACAGGAAGCCGGCCTTGACATAGGCCGCTTCGTCCACGCCAGGTGGAACGCGATTGGTGATCAGGTCAACGAGGAAAGCTTCTTCGCCAGCCGGAGGATTCTTCAGCAGCTCGACCAGGCCTGCAGTTTGTTCGGCGTTAAGTGGCTGGGGAACGATACCCAGTGCTGCACGCTCTTCGATATGTTTGCGGTAGGCTTCAAGCACAGTTATTACCCTCATCAGTGGTCCCAAATGGGTGTCCGGGACGCTCATCCCGAAATTGCCGTACTCATGCGCTGCATGGCGTTGTGAGCCACTTAGCCAGAATTACCGACAATTCCTTACAGAAGCTGCTTTCAAAGTTTTACGCCTGCAGAACGGGAGCTGATGAGGGTTGGCGTTGAGCTTTTCCCCGCTGGAAAAACCCTTCGCCAACACCGCTCTGAAGGAACGACTGTGCTCGTGACGCTTTGAAAACAGCTTCAAACGGACATTGGCGCCTTAAAAAGGCTGGCTGATTCTACGGCAAAAAAAAATTAAAGGTAAGTTAGCCCTCGAATTTTGAGGGGTGATGAATGTTAGACAAAGGGCTAACATGCGGACCTGTCAGTTTTCCCCGTGTTTTGCCTACCTCTATGCCCAATCAGACTATCAAGACGCCATGCGTCGGCCTTTGCTCCACTGTTTACGGTGATTTGGTGTGCCGTGGCTGTAAGCGTTTCCACCATGAAGTGATCAACTGGAATGGCTACAACGAGGAGGAGAAGCGCGCCGTATGGCTTCGACTTGAACAATTGCTGTCCCAAGTGATGGCCAGCAAGCTGGAGGTGTTCGACCCCCAGCGCCTGCGTTTGCAGCTGGAGCAACGCAAGATTCGTTTTGTGCCGCATCAGTCAGAGTATTGCTGGGCGTATCAACTGATTGCCCGAGGGGCGCGGGTGATCAACAACCTGGAGGCTTACGGGATGGTGTTGATGCCGGAATTCCGCGACTGGAACCTGCCGGAATTGCGCGATGCCATTGATCGGGAATTTTTCCTCCTGTCCGAGGCGCACTACCAGCGCTACATCGCCCCGGGTTTTCTGCAAGACGCCTTTGGCGCCTAGAAACTTCGCGAGCAGTTCGAATAGTTGCACCGCTCGCGAAAGTTTGCGCCCCGACGTTAAGCATCTCAATGCTTGTCAGCCAACTCCTCCAGATGATCCTCGATCTCCCGCGGCTTGAGCACCAGCACGTCACTCTCCACCGAATCCAGCACCACTTCAGCCGTATTGCCGATCAATGCCCCTGACAGTCCGCTGCGCGCCACGGTGCCAATCACGGTCACAGCCGCCTGCAGCTTGTGCGCCATGAACGGTATCAAAACGTCTGCCGGGCCTTCTTCGATGTGCAGGTGCGAGTCGTCGATGTCGAACTCTGCCTGGAACGCCCGGCACTGCTCGCGATAGCGCGCCTCGATGGTTTCGCTGAGCTGCAACGTGGGATCGGCGGCGGACAACATCGGCGACGGATGAGCGCTGACGACGTGTAGGTGCGCCTTGGCCAGGCCGGCGATGTCATAGCCATGATCGATGATGGTGTTGTGCAGGTGGCGGTGTTCAGGGTCGGTATTGCCGACATCGACGGCCGCCAGAATCACTTTGTCTTTCCAGGAACCGGCGGTTTTTACCAGCAGCACGGGGGTAGGGCACGCGCGAAGCAACTTCCAGTCATCCGGGGTCAGCAGTGCCTTTTTCAGCGGGCTGTCCGGGAAGTGCTGCTTGACCACCAGCCCGCAGCCTTCAGCTTGCTGCACCTCGACGATGGTTTCGTGCAGGCTCTTATGCCAGGCCTGTTCGGTGGTGACGCTGTAACCGTCCGCCACCAGGGCCGCCTTGAGCACGCCCAGCATGCCGCTGTGATCATGCTTGGGGTCGCCGACCAGCAGGTGCAAGTGCGCCTGAGTCACACCGGCAATCAATTTGGCCCGTTTGAGCGCCAGGCTCTCCGAGTGTTCGGGTTCTATGACCACCAGAATGCTGCGAATGGCTTGCATGATCGGGATCTCCTGAAGAAAAAAGCACGGCGTTGCACAACTATAGTTGCTGCCCGGCATCCGGCGACTTGATGCATATCAATGGTTGGCCGCTGGTGGTCTGCGGGCAGGCCGGTATAATCGGCGCCCTTCGATTTGAACCACTTATCCGTGAGCCCCATGATCCTTCCCGAAATTCACGAGTTCCTCGGCTGCCGTACCCCCGACGGCTGGGTTCAGGCCGCACTGGCCGATCAGGAAACCCTGCTGATCGACCACAAGAACTGCGAATTCAAGGCCGCCAGCACCGCGCTGAGCCTGATTGCCAAGTATCACTCCCACGTCGACCTGATCAACCTGATGTCGCGCCTGGCCCGGGAAGAACTGGTGCACCACGAGCAGGTCATGCGCCTGATGAAAAAGCGCAAGATCGAGCTGCGCCAACTGTCTGCCGGGCGATACGCCTCGGGTTTGCGCAAAGTGGTGCGTAGCCACGAACCGGTCAAACTGGTGGACACCCTGGTGGTCGGCGCGTTTATCGAGGCCCGTAGCTGCGAGCGTTTCGAGGCACTGGTGCCGCACCTGGACGAAGAACTGGGCAAGTTCTACTTCGGGCTGCTGAAAAGCGAGGCCCGGCATTTTCAGGGTTACCTGAAACTGGCCTATCAGTACGGCGATGCCAAGGATATCGCCCAGGTGATCGACAAGGTCCGCGCCGCCGAGCAGGAACTGATCGAGTCGCCAGACGTAGAATTCCGTTTCCACAGCGGTGTCCCACAGCGGCCTGACACAGACTGTTAAACGTCCTCGCGAGTCAACCCAAGGCGCTCGTGCCAGTCGGCGATGGATTCTTCGGGATAAACGTCGAATTGCTGATCGCCAGGGTGCGCCTCGACCTCCACCCACGGTGCTTTCGAGCCGAGCATCAGGTGCGTGTGCTCCGGTGGCACCGGCAACGGAGTGTCGATGGCGGACGCGAACGGGTGGATCAGCTCCGGCCACTCAGGGCTGAACAGCCACAAACCACTCCCGCACAGTGAGCAGAAATGCCGCTCGGCGCTGCTGCTATGGGCGCGTTTGTCGCCGTCATTCTTGAGCCGCGCATGGTAAATCGCGATGTGCTTTCGCCCGTGTACCTTAAGGCTTGCGGCATCGCCGCCGAGGTTGATCGCATACCCGCCACCGCCCTGTGTCTTGCGGCAGATCGAGCAGTAGCAACGCTGATAAGGGTAGGGGTGGGCGCTGTTCAAACTGAACGACACCGCGCCGCAATGACAGGAGCCTTCGAGCTGCATGGCAACCTCCGACCGGTCTGGGGTTTATCCAGACAGCCTAGACCGGTACCAGAATCGCATCGCCGGTCGCTACCAGTTTCAGTTGATCGCCGGTTTGTGCAAACAGCTCGGCGCGGGCGAACACCTGTTTCTTGCCAGCCTTTACCACCCGACCCCGAACGACGAACGCTTCACCGATTGCAGGCGCCAGGCAGTTGACCGAAAAGTGCGACGCCAGCACGTTGCCGGCGACCGTGCCGGCAGCAAAACCGCACGCCGTGTCGAGCAGCGCGCCAATCAGGCCAGCGTGCAGGAAGCCTGCATATTGCGCCATATCGGTTTCGCGAAAAGCCATGGTCAGCTCGGCTTCGCCACTTGCGGCATGGGTCACTTCGAAATCGGCCCAGCGGTTGAAGGCTGAGGTTGAGTTGATCTGTTTCAGTGCTTCGAGCATGGCGAATCCCTCCGGTTGAGACACCAACATGCGCCTGGGATGGAGGGAAGTCATGATGGATAAGGGAGAGTGATGGGGCGGTGGATTTGTGGTGAATGGGCCGCCGCTATCGCGAGCAAGCTCGGCTCCTACAGGGTGTTGTGAACGCCTGTAGGAGCCGGGCTTGCCCGCGATGAACGATAACGCGGTCCTGCTGGACGCCCACTCACGGCCAAGGCAGCATGGGCGCCTCCATCACCGGGGCTGACTCATGCGACGACTACCTTCTCTGGCAGCACTGCGAACCTTCGAATGTGCTGCCCGTCACGCGCATTTTGGCCGGGCGGCGGCGGAGTTGTGTGTCACCGACAGCGCTGTCAGTCACCAGATTCGCCAGTTGGAAGAACAGCTGGGCGTGTCGCTGTTTGTGCGTGAAGGTCGCCAGATTCGCCCGACGATGGCCGCCGGGCGCTTGATGCAGAGCTTGCAGCAGGCCTTCGAATTGATCGGCGATGCCTGCGACGAACTGCGCGATCCGTCATCACTGGCAGTGTTGCGACTGGCGGTGACCGCCGAGCTGGCACAAAAATGGTTGATGAGCCGCCTCACGGATTTTTACGCGCGCTATCCGCACATCACCTTGCACCTCTATGAACAACCCATTGATGCGACGGCACCCGGGGAAGACATCGACCTGGCGATCACCTATGGCACGGGCCCGGTGGACAGCAGCGCGTACTTCGTCCGGCCATTGCCGGCATTGCAGTTCTTTCCGGTGTGCAGCCCCGGTCTGTTCAACCAGGGTACGTTGAAAGCACCCAAGGATCTGGCGCGCCATTGCCTGTTGCACGACGATCAGGACGGCAAGACCTGGACCGCTTGGCTGACCAGCCATGCCGGGGATCAACGCCCCGAACGGCAGTTGTATTTCGCCCACGCGGGCCTGGCACTGGAAGCAGCGGCCCAAGGGCAGGGCGTGGCAATGGGCGACAACCTGACGGCTCAGGAGGACTTGCTCAGCGGGCGTCTGGTGCGGCCGTTCACGTCCAGCATGACGGCGCTCGGCCAATACGCACTGGTATGCGAACGGGTGCGGCTGGAGCGTCCGGCCGTGGCGCAGATGCTGGAATGGTTCAACGATCAACTGATCGATTGATGAGTTGAATTCAAGTGTTCCGAAATAATCATCGTTGGCGAGCAAGGCGCCAGCGACCTTAGCCTGTGGTCATTCCAATCCCCGTTGATGAGGTTTGAACATGGCACGTTTGCTCGACTCCACCCCCAAACAAGACGGCTTCCGCCTGCCTGGCGAATTCGAAACCAAGTCCGGCTGCTGGCTCGGCTGGCCGGAGCGCACCGACGTCTGGCGCAACGGCGCCAAGCCCGCGCAGAAAGTCTGGGTGCAAATCGTCACCGCCATCTCGCACAGCGAACCGGTGACCGTGTGTGCCTCCGCCGCCCAATTCGCCACCGCCCGCCGCCAGCTTCCACCTCAGGTGCGCGTGGTGGAAATGACCTGCAACGACACCTGGTTCCGCGACAGCGGCCCGTGCTTTGTGGTCAACGACCAGAGTGGGGAAGTGCGCGGCGTCGACTTTGAGTTCAACGCTTATGGTGGCCTTGACGGAGGTTTGTACTACCCGTGGGACAAGGACGATCAGATCGCCAGCAAGATTCTCGAAATCGAACGTTTCGACCGCTACCGCGCACCGTTGATTGCCGAGTTGGGTGGCATTCAAAGCGACGGCCAAGGCAGCATCCTCACCACCGAGCAATGCCTGCTAAACCGCAACCGCAATCAGCATTTGGGCAAGGAAGAGGTCACGCGCCGACTGACCGATTACCTCGGCGCCGAGCAAGTCATCTGGCTGCCGCGCGGTTGCAAGTTCGACGAAACCGACGGCCACGTCGACGATCTCGCCTGCTTCGTGCGACCCGGTGAAGTGGTGCTGCAATGGACCGACAACCGCGATGACCCGCAGTGGGAAATCTATCAGGAGGCCTACGACATCCTGCGCAGCACCCGTGACAGCCGTGGTCGCGAGCTGATCGTGCATAAACTGCCGCAACCGGATGTACTGCAATGGACCGCTGCAGAAGCCGAAGGGCTGGATCAGCAAGACAGCACGCATACGCGCCAGGCCGGGACGCAGATATGCGCGTCGTATATCAACTACTACGCCGGCAATACGTCGATCGTGGTGCCGTTGTTCGGTGACCGTCACGATCAGGCGGCGCTGGCAACGCTGGCCGAACTGTTCCCGACTCACACAATTGTCGGTATCGAAAACTCCCGGGAAATCCTCCTCGGCGGCGGCAATGTCGCGTGCATCACCATGCCGCAATACGCGGCGCCTGCCCGCAACAAAAAGGACGTTTGAACATGGGCCTGCACAAACTGACTCAAGCGTTAATGCTGGTGCTTGCACCCCTGTGTGTGCAGGCCGCCGACACCACCAGACCGGTGGTCAACCTGTATATCTGGGGCGAGTACCTGGCCCCGGATACGTTGAAGAATTTCGAGGCGAAAACCGGTATCCATGTGGTCGCTGATCACTTTGATTCACTGGAAACCGTCGAAACCAAACTGCTGACCGGACGCAGCGGTTATGACCTGGTGCTAACGGCGGGGCAGCACTTATCGCGGGCGATCCAGAGTGGCGCGATCCAGACGCTGGACCACCAGCAAATACCGCATTTTCAAGGTGTCGGCGACGAATTCCGCGAACACATGGTGGTGTTTGATCCCGGCAATCGCTACGCCGGTATCTATGCGTGGGGCACCACCGGCGTCGGCTATCAGGAACAGGCCGTAGAACAGCGTTTACCGCACGCACCAACGGACAGTTGGGCGATGCTGTTCGACCCGGCAGTGGTGTCGAAATTTGCCGATTGCGGGGTCAGCCTGCTCAACGATCCCAACGAAGTGTTTGCGGCGGTCATGAAGTACATGGGCCTGGACATCAACCGTCAGAACCTGGATGACCTGAAGCTGGCCGAGCAGCAATTGGCGAAAATTCGCCCGTTTATCCGCTATTTTGACAATGACCTGAACATCAGCGATCTGGCCAACGGCAACACCTGTGTGGCGATGTCGTGGAACGGCAACGTGGCCATCGCTGCCGGACAGGCAGCGGCTGCGAACAAGCCATTCACGCTGACTTACCGGATCCCGAAGGAAGGCACGTTGATCTGGTTTGACGCGATGGTCATCCCCAAGGATGCGCCGCATCCCGAGGCGGGACTGGCGTTGATGGATTATTTGATGACGCCGGAGGTGATTGCGCCGATTACCGACACCATTCATTACGCCAATGCGATTACGGCAGCGGATGGCTTGATTGATCCGGCGATTCGCAATGATCCGGGGACGTATCCGACGGCGCAGGTGAAGGCCTCGTTGTACAGCAAGAATGATAATGGGAAGGCGTTTAACCGGGCATTGATCCGGGCGTTTAGCCGGTTGAAATCCGGGTTGTGATGGGCGTTGGGTAATGGGGTGAATGTGATTCCGCCATCGCGAGCAAGCTCGGCTCCTACATTGGTCTTGTGAACGCCACAAATCCACTGTGGGAGCCGAGCTTGGTCCGGGCGGCGTTCCGACGATGAACGATAACGCGGTCTACTTGCTAGGCACCCGCCACAAATACCACGCCGCCACCGTCCGGTATGGGCTCCACGCCAGCCCGATCTCGACCATCTGCTTGCGTGTTGGTTGTACTTCCAGCCCCTTCAGCCGCCGATACCCCTCACGCACGCCGAAGTCATCGGCCGGCAAAATATCCGGCCGTTCGAGGCTGTAGATCAACAACATCTCAACCGTCCAGCGCCCGACGCCGCGCAAGGTCACCAGTCGCGAGATCAGGTCCTCATCTTCCATCGCCAATGCCGTGGCGTAATCCGGCACCACGCCGTCCAGGGTCGCTTGGGCAATCCCTTGAATGGTCGCGATTTTGCCTGCCGAGAACCCGCAACTGCGCAATTGATCGAACCCTGTCGCCAGAATCTGCTCGGGCCGTGGAAAGCTCACCGATGGAAACAGCGCCAGCAACCGGCCGACAATCGCATCACCGGCCTTGGCGTGCAGTTGCTGGTAGGCAATCGCCCGCACCAGCGACTCATACGGATCACGAGCCGCATGAGGCTGATGCAGGCACGGGCCGATGGCGGCGATGTGGCGCGCCCAGTCGTCGTCCAGGGCCGCCAGGAAAGCGCTCTCGGCTTGATAGGGATCGGGCATGGCGATCAAGCAGTCCCGGCAGGTTTGAGCAAGGCGTTGATCTCGCCGTAGGTGAACGCCTTGAGGTGACTGCTGTCGAGTTTGCCGGTTTCCAGAAAGCTTTTTGAAAGGCCGGCCATCGCACCGTAAAGAAACTCGGCGATGCCCGAACCGGCACTCAAGCGTCGCACGCCCAAGGCTTGCAGCGCGTCGGGCGAGGGCAGGCTCGCCAGTCCCAGCACGTTTACCGGCAGCGCGGTGCCTTGGCACAACGCCGCGATTTCATACTCCGCCGAGACGCCCGCCGCAAACAACCCGTCGGCACCCGCCGCCTGGTATAACGCGGCGCGCCTGAGTGTCTCGGCGACGCGATCCTCGGCCGGCACCAATCCGCGGAGGTACACATCGGTGCGTGCATTGATAAACAGTTTCACATTGCGCTGATCGGCGACCTTGCGCGCCACTTCGATTTTGCGCACCAGCAGCTCGGGCGGGGACGCGCCGTCCTCGATATTGATCCCGACCGCCCCGGCGTCAATCACCGCCTCAATCACTTGCGCAACGCGCGCAAGGTCATCGGAATAGCCAGCCTCGATGTCCACCGTCAACGGCACGGAAATCACCCGGGCGATGGATTCGACGGTCGATACCAGGCGTTCGACGGGCAGGGCATTACCGTCCGCATAACCATGAGCCCACGCCACCGCCGCACTGCTGGTGGCGACCGCTTTACAGCCCAGTTGCTCGACGATCCGCGCCCCGGTGGCATCGGCGACGTTGGTGAGGATCAACAAGCCTTGCTGGTGCAACTGGTGGAATTGGTTGTCCATCGAATGTCCTTCCTTATGACGGTTGAGAAATTCAGAACGCGAGTGGTTGGGTGAGCTGCACCGCCGCGTTTTCCAGCCGTAGCAGAAACGCCTTGCGCGGTTGTCCTCCACCATAGCCGGTCAACGAGCCGTCCGCACCGATCACCCGGTGGCAGGGCACCACGATGGCCAGTCGATTGCGCCCGTTGGCCAGGCCCACGGCGCGGCTGGCACCGGGCTTGCCCAGTCGTGCGGCAATGGCGCCGTAGGTGCTGGTCTGGCCATAGGGGATAGTAGCCAGTTGCGCCCACACCTGGCGGGCGAAGTCGCTGCCCGGCAAGTGCAATGGCACGCTGAAGTGCGTGAGCTTGCCGGCGAAGTACTGCGCCAGTTCGGCCTCGATGTGTTGCAGATGGGCGTGATGTCCCGGCGCGACAGCGTAGTCATGCCGGTGCTGCAGTTCTTCGATTTCCCGGGTCAATGCCGGGCGATCGAGGAACTCCAGCAGCACCAGCCCGCGACGCTCAGCCATGGCGATCATCGGCCCCAGTGGCGTGGTCAGCCGGGTAAAGAGCAGCGGTTCACTTTGAGCGGCCCGGCCCGGCGTAATGTGGAACGACTTCTGAAAAGCGTCACGAAAGCCGCTGAGCGATTCATAACCTGAGTCGAATGCCGCGCTGTCGATGGAGTCGCCCTGTTTGATCCCGCCCAGCGCCATACCGAGGCGGCGGGTGCGCAGCCAGGCGTGAAAGGTCATGCCGAAATGCTGCTTGAACCAGCGCCGCAACTTCAGCGGCTCGATGCCCTCGGCCAGCAACTGGGCGTCAGTCCAGCGCTGCTCGGGATCGGCGTCCACCGACTTCAGCAGCGTCTGCACCCACTCCGGCGCGATGGCCGCAGCGTCCAGCGGTTTGCAGCGCAGACATGCGCGATAACCCGCCGCCATGCATTCATCGGCGTGCGCAAAGAACTCGACGTTCTCCGGTTTCGGCGAACGCGCCGTACAGCCGGGGCGGCAGAAGATCCCGGTGGTTTTCACGGCCGTGAAGAACACTCCTTCATAGGCAGTGTCGCGTTCGAGCATGGCGCGAACCATTTCGGCGTGGGGCGGCAGTAAAGCGGTCTGTATGTTCATGGGGTGAGCATAAAACCCTGCAAGCGGGGACTCCACCGCAAAATCGACAGTGAATTTTCGTCGTGCTGAACTACAGTTTTCGGGTTATTGACCAGCCAGCCATTCAGGAACCGATTTCATGCCACCGTTCACGATTCAACACATTGATCACATTGTGCTGCGCGTCCAGGACCTGGAGCGAAGTATCACGTTTTATGCTCAGGTGTTCGGCGCTGAGCTGGTCAAGCGCCAAGACAATCTGGGGCTGGTGCACCTGCGCGCCGGGACCTCGATGATTGACCTTGTCAGCCTCGACGGTGAGCTCGGGCGCAAGGGCGGCGCTGCCGCGGGTCAGGAGGGGCGTAACCTCGACCATGTCTGCCTGCGTATCGAACCCTTTGATGAGGCGGCGCTTGTCAGCCACTTGCAGTCGTTTGGTCTGACAGTGGAGAAAGCCGCCACGCGCTTTGGTGCTGAAGGTTATGGCTTGTCGCTTTATTGTTTCGACCCGGATGGTAACCAGGTCGAGCTCAAAGGGCCGTCCACTGATCAGCCTTAGGCATCCCCAAGCCGCTATCGTAAAAACTCGATTCGGGGCAAGCGAACTTCAAGGCATCAAACCGGCCACTCGATAGGATTCGATCATTTGGTCGTACACCGAAATGTCGTTGCGCCCTCGGGACACCAGTTGCGCACCTTGAATGGCGGCAAATATCGACAGTGCTTGCCGTTCAAGTGCTTCTGGCTGAACGTCTGGCTGTTTCAGCGCCAGCACCTTGGCCAACCATCGAACGTTCGTATCCGTGAACCCGTCCACTTCGACGCGTACTTCGGCCGGGAGATCGTGGTGCTCGGCCGCCAGGATTCCGCACAGGCACATCCGATTGTCGTTTTCCAGGGCTGCGCGGAAGGCGGCCGTGTAGTCCTTCATCATCGACTTCGGGTCTTGTGATTCCACCAGTAACTGATCCAGATACGCGGCGGTGTCTTCGGTGTAGCGTCGAGCCAGAGCAGCACCCAAATCACCCTTGGTTGGGAAGTGGTAGTGGATGCTGGCGCTTTTGATCCCCACTTCTTTCGCCAACTCGCGAAAACTCAATGCGTTGTAGCCGCGGGCCTGCACGACTCTACGGGCTGCTTGCAGGATGGTTTGCTTGGTATCGATTGTTGTCATGCTGTTTTTGCCTACCTATCGATAGATATCGGTTGACCTGAACGATCGCTGGCCGCATTGTCTACCTCCCGATAGATAGATGGCAATGGAGTTAACGTGAAGATCTACGATATCCCCGGTTTTCCTAGCCCGTTACGTATTCGAGTGGTCATCGCCGAGAAGGCGTTGGCGTCCAGCATCGAGTTCATCAAGATCGATTTGCCGGCAGCCGAACACAAACAAAGCGCTTTTTTAGCGATCAACCCCACCGGCACCGTGCCGGTTCTGGAACTGGATGACGGCACTTATCTGTCCGAATGCACGGCCATTACCGAGTATCTCGACAACCTTGATGGCAATCCCACGCTCACTGGCACAACGCCGAAAGAGAAGGGGATGATCCACATGATGCAGAAACGCGCCGACGACCAGCTCATCGAAGCCATCGGCATCTATTTTCACCACGCGACCGACGGGCTCGGGCCTCAATTGAAAGCCTATAAAAGCCCCGAGTGGAGCGACCGGGTCGTATGGGGCGAGATGCACCGTGAGAAAGCTATCAACGGCATGAAGTATTTCGACCAGGTCTTGAGATCGCAGCCTTACGTGGCCGGCGATCAATTCTCGATGGCGGACATCACCGTTTGGGCGGGCTTGATCTTCGCCGGTTTCGCTCAAATTGCGATTCCGGATGAGTGCACTGCGCTCCTCGCATGGAACGCAAAAACAGGTGAGCGGCCAAGCGTGAAAAACCCGGCCTGATCCTGTCTGAAGGCCTTACTGCGCCCCGGCCGTCAATCGGTACGGGGCGTTTGCGTTTTCGTTCAGCGTATAAGCCGAGATCGGGCTACGCCGGGCTTTGTTGAACGAAGCGCCCAAGCAGCCACCTACGCTAAAAAATGCCGGATGTTTCTTTGATTTTTTTGGATGACTTCACGCGTTTAACGAAGTGTGTTTAAAAACACTTGGTGTTACGTCCCGAAGGCTACAAGACCTTGCGCCGTTACCTACGATCAAGCCAGAATCCGCCGGCTTGTGCGGCTACGGGGTGGGCTATATCGTTTCCCTGTCACTGAAAAACAGTGATCGGGTTTGGTAGCCCGTCTAGAAGCCGCATGACAACACCTTATGTAGTCTCTTTTTGGGACTCTGTTTTTATGGTGGTCATGCGTGGGGCTCCATTGTGAGCGCCGGGTTTCCAGCTTCTACCGGTCTACCAACCCACGTATGGCCGCCACCCCTTCGTTTGGTAGCGAGGGTGATGGCTCCTCAATATTAGAAGTTGGAGTTCATCTATGTTCAAAGTAACACCTAACCCGCCGGACACCGATTCACCCGATACCGATCCGCCAACCGCCGAGTCAGTATCCCCGTACGAAACCCTCGACCCCAAAAAACTCCACGACGCCGCCGAACGCGCGCTCAACTTCTATCTCAATCCGGCGGCGCTCATGAACAACACCCCACGCAAACCCAGCACCATTTACATGATTGCCCCAGACGTCGACCATGAAACCTTGCTGGTTCAAACGTGCGAGAACATGGCGTCGGCCAGTGTCATGGCCAGCAACGTCGCGGCATCGCTAGAGGGGACTCATCGCAGTAACGTGCTGGCGCTGCAGCAGGTCATCATGCTGGGGGAGCTGGCGGTGAATCGAATGCTGGATAACTTCGTTCCGCCTAAGTAATCACGTGTATCACGTTGGCGGGGGAGCTTGCTTCCTCGCTATCGATACACCTCCGGCGCATCCGCCGCATTCAGCTTCTGGATCACCCACGCAATGAACGCCGACACGGCGAGCGGCAACTGTCGACGGCTCGGATACAGCACGTTAAAACCGTAGCCGTGGGGCTGGTATTGCGGTAGCACCGGGACGAGCACTCCCGCCTGAACGTCGAGCCTGGCCATCATGGGCGGGAGCAACGCGATGCCGAGCCCGGCCACGGCGGCCTTGCGCAGTGCTTGCGCGGTATTGCCACTGAAGCGCCCGGCAACTTGCACCTCTTCCTCACCGTTGGGCCCGACCAGGCGCCACGTAGCATGACCACCGGGTTGCGCGGAGATCACGCAATCGTGGTTCAACAGGTCCTGCAGTGTGCTCGGTGAGCCGCGCGCCGCGATGTAGGAGGGGCTGGCCACCATCCCGACGCTGCGAGGGTCGAGAATCTGGCGACCGACATAGCCTGAGTCGCGCAAGGAGCCGCCACGAAAAGCGACGTCAATCTGCTCGGCAATCAAGTCAGCCTTCACATCGCTGAGCACGAAGTCGAGCCGCACGCGCGGATGCATCGCCAAAAAATCGGTCACCCATTCCATCTGAAAGAAGTCGAAAAAGTCGGCCGGAGCCGCCACGCGCACCCAGCCGCTCGGTTCGTTGCTGCCTGTTAACAACGCCTGACCCGCGTCGAGCAGGCCGTCGACCGCGCCCGCGCAACGCTCATGAAAGTCCTGGCCGGCGCTGGTCAGCGTGAGCTTGCGGGTGGAGCGTTGCAGCAGGCGCGTACCCAGATGCGCTTCGAGCTGCTGGATGCGCCGACTCACGGTATTGGGCGGCATGCCGAGGCGTCGCGCCGCCTCTGCAAAGCTGCCGCTGCGTACCACCTGCACAAACATGGCGATGTCATTGAGGTCGATCATGGCGGGTCATTCCTGTCGCTGGTGGACGAGTGCAATCCAATTGTATCGACTTATCAAGTAATCGCCTTGGCCCTATTGTTTCAGGCATCGGGTCGCAAGGCTCCCAACTCCGCATTGCAGGCAATCATCATGACCGTTCAGCAACAGCCTCCCATTGGCATCGCACCAGACGCCAAGCATCGCGCCATCAGCTACCGCACCACCGGCAGCGGGCATGGCTCGATTGTCCGACTGATGAGTCCTTCCGATCTGGGCCACCTGATCAAGCCATTCGTGTTCCTTGACCTGTTCGAAGGTGAGAGCTCATTCATCGGGGGGATGCCCATGCACCCACACTCGGGGATCGCCACCGTCACCGTCATTACTGAAGGCAATTTGCGCTTCGAGGATGCCGAATCGGGTGCGGGGACGATTGACTATGGCGGTGTTGAATGGATGCGCGCGGGGGGCGGGGTGTGGCATGGGAAGGAAATGTCGGTCGGGACATCGAAGCGGATTCAAGGCTTTCAACTGTGGGTTGCACTGCCGCCCGCGTTGGAAAACGCAAGTGTCGACAGCCAGTACCTGGAGTCAAACGTGATGCCTGAAGTGGGGCCGGCGCGGGTGATTCTTGGCGCGTACCAAGGTGTCCAAAGCCCGGTCCGCGCTCCGGCGGGCATGAACTACTTGCTGGTCACGCTTCCGGCCGGGCAGTCCTGGACCTATGTGCCACCGGATGGGCACGAATCTTTGTGGTTAAGTGTCAGCCGGGGATCGCTCGGCGCACCAGGCCTGGTCACGGCGGGTGAAATGGTTATCTTCGAACCCGGTAGCGGGGCAGTGACGCTGAAGGCCATGCATCAGGATACGGTCTTCGTGATCGGGTCCGCGGAACCTCATCCCCATGATCTTGCGCTGGGCAGCTACTCGGTTCACACCAACCCGCAGGCCTTGCGTGCGGGGGAGGCAAAAATTGCGGAGATTGGCGTTCGGTTGCGTGAGTACCTGCGAACGCCAAACCCGTCGGCGAGCGTGCCGGTTTTCAAGTAACCCCAGCGCCGGCGAACGCGTCGATCCGAGCCGTTATCCACTCACGGCCATACGCAAGCACGCTATCTGCCAGGGCGGTCGGAAAATGAATAAACCCGTGGGGACATGACGGCAACACATGCACCTCGACCGGTGCCGATTTGGTCCATCGTGCGGCTAATTCGATTGTGTCGTCTCTCAAGGGGTCCAGCTCGCCGGCAAACATCAGCGCCGGCGGGAAACCCGTAAAGTCGCCGTACAGCGGTGACAAGGGTGGCTGCCGGCGTTGCTGGTCATTGAGGTCCGGCGTCAGCCTGCGCAACGCTTCAACCATGCCGGGGCCGTCCAACACCAGCGTTTCAGGGGGCGCCGCACGCACGCTCGCTGTTCCCGTCAAATCGTAGACGCCGTAATACAACAGCGCACCGCTCACCCGTTGAAGCAAGTCGGGTGATAGCGCCAGCAACGTTGCCGCAGCAAGATGCGCCCCGGCCGATTCACCGACGACGATCACGGGCAGTCCCGCAGACTCTTCACAACTGTCATTCAGTAACCAGCGTGCTGCACACAGGCAATCCTCCATGACACCTTCAATCGGCGTCGATAGAGCAAGCCGGTAATCGACCGAGACGACCGTGACGCTGCAGGTATTCACCATCGCAACGTTGAAGTTGTCATCCATCTGCGCGTTGCCGATCACCCAACCGCCACCATGGAAATCCAGCACAACGCCCTTTGCTTTACCTCTGGGCCGGATGATCCGAACGGGCACTGAAACGCCGCCCACACTCACCACTTTTCTTTCAGCCTTGAGCCCATGCTTTCGCAATTTACCCGCGCCGCCGATTTGACTGGCGCGCAGCAAGGCCTGGATCACTCGAGGCATGAGGCGATTGCGGATTCGAAAGCGCGGCAACCAGGCGAGCTTCTTGTTGAAGTCGCGCACTTGCGCCAATGCCCGCTCGTCAGCAGGCCAAGGCGATTTGATCCCCTCGTTGGCATTCATCATCAGCGGTTGTTGCGCAAGATGGAAAAATTCAACGCAGCGGCGACGCAAAGCCACCCAAGGTAAGGCAGCAGAATCAACCCAGTGATCACATCAAGCTGCAACGCCATCACCACCATCACCGCGACCACCAGCCAGAGCAGCGTCAGGATCAACATTCCGGTGAACATGCGCTGCGCGCCGAAGAACACCGGTGTCCACAGCGTATTCAGCGCAATCTGCGCCGCCCATAACGCCAACACCTCCTGACTGCCAGGTATCAGGGTCAACCGGTACCCGGCCCAGGCGAGTAAAAGGTAGATCGTCGACCAAGCGACTGGAAACACCCAGTTGGGTGGGGTGAAGGCGGGTTTGACCAGCGATTCGTACCACTGGCCCGGTTTGAAAAAGAAGCCTGTGCTTGCGGCGGCACCGCAGGCTAGAAGAAAAACAAGAAAGGTCATCGGCGATCCTTGGCTGAGGGTAGCTCTTTAAGGCTGCAAGCCATGCCGGCAGCATTAAAGAGAGGACGCCCGGCGAAGGAAAAAGTTTGGATTGATCGACGACATTTCTCCGGTATCAAACAAACATCCGCAAAAGAATAGTTGCCAGGATCACCGTCGACGCACCGCCGATACGCGTGGAGATCTGTGCGAATGGCATCAGTGACATACGATTGGCCGCTGACAGAATCGCTACATCACCGGTGCCTCCAAGGCCGCTGTGGCAGCAGGTCACGATGGCTGATTCGATGGGGTACATTTTCATCAGGTTGCCGATGAAAAAACCTGCGACGGTCATTGAGACCACTACCGAAACGCAGACTAGAACGTAGCCGATAGAAAAGACTTTTACGACGCTATCGAGCGGAACATACAACATGCCCAGACCGATCATGACGGGCCAGATGAAGGCGGCGGAAACCAGTTTGTAGAAACTGTTCGCACCTTTTTCCAGTTTTTCCGGCAAGACACGCACGTACTTAAAGAGCACGGCGGCGAGGATCATCATGACAGGACCTGGAATTCCCACGACTTTTTCAAGCAGACCGCCCAGGACGAAGAAGGCGCAGATGATCAAGACGCCTGCACCCATCAGTCTGAAATCGAATACCGAGTTGCTCTCTTCCTTGACCTGGAATTTGTCATTCTCGTCCTTGGCCCGGATCAGTGATCCTTCGCCATTGAGGTGCGGGCGTTTGAGCGCCAGACGGGCCAGATAACCCGCGCAGATAATCGCCGCGATGTTGCCGACCACAGCGGCCGGCGCCAATTGGGCAACGTAGATGTCTGGCGTGCCACCGAGGATCGCAGAGTAGGCCAGCGACAGCGGCAATATCCCTTCACCAATCCCTCCGCCAATGATCGGAACAATGATGAAAAAGAAGGTGTGGTAGAAACTGTAGCCGACCAGTTTCCCTACAAGGAGCCCACTGCCCACGGCAGCCACGGTTCCGACAAGCAGCGGTATGAACATCCTGATCATGCCTTGAACCAGAATAAAGCGACTCATCCCCAGAATGCTGCCGACGACCAGGCTGGCAATGACGAAGTACAAAAAGTTGGCTTCCTTCATCAACATTTTTGTCGCGTCAATGGTGGCGGGTCCGAAGAAGCCATAGAACACAAGAATGGAGGGCAGCATCAAGCACAGAATGGCGCCGCCACCGATTTCCTTCAGGATCGGCAGACGTGAGCCCAGTTGGCCAAAAAACACGCCCATTGTCATGATGATGGCGAGGCCGCCGATCATGTTCTTAGGCAATAAACCCAAGTGGGCTGACAGATAAACGATCACCGCGATGCCGAGAAAAACCGGTAGCGGGATAACACCAATTTCATAGGCACACAGACTGCGCAAGCGCTGACGAAACCCGGTATCGCGGGTGTCCTCGATTTTTAGAGACGGCTCATAAGACTTGTTCATGGTGCTATTTCCTCATGTTGTTTTTATCGAGGATTCAGAAACTCACGGTTAACCAGGTGCTTGTTTCCACTCGGTAGTTCGATGCTATCCTTCGCAAATAACGAGATAAATAGCGGAACTATGAGGCGTATGAACACGAATCGTGATCAATTTCCCTTGCCGGAAGATCTCAAGGTCTTTCTCACCGTCATTCGAAAAAATGGCTTTGCCAGTGCCGCAGAAGAGCTCGGTTATTCACCGGCTTACATCAGCAAGCGTATTTCAGTATTGGAGTCGACGCTGTCTACAAAGCTGTTGCACCGCACGACAAGACGTATCGCGTTGACCGACGATGGCGAACGAACCCGACTATGGGCAGAAAAGCTGCTGGGTGACCTTGACGATTTTGTGGGCGAAATATCTGAAGCGCGGCATGAACCCACGGGTTCCTTGCACATTTGCAGCAGCTTCGGTTTTGGACGCAACCACGTAGCGCCCGCCCTCTGCAAACTGTCGCAGACCTTCCCGAAACTCGACATCCGCCTGGACGTGTTTGACCGCGTCGTCGATATCGTCGGGGAGGGGTTCGACCTGGAGATCCGTGTGGGGGATGACCTGCCGGGTCAGCACTTGGGGCGAAAGCTTGTGAGCAACCGACGAGTGCTGTGTGCGACACCGGRGTACCTGGCGCGCAGAGGCATGCCTCGCTCACTGGATGACTTGAAAAACCATGATTGTCTGGTCCTGAAAGAGCGCGATAACGCATTTGGCGTCTGGAACCTGACAAAGGACGGACAGGAAGAGTCGGTGCGAGTCAGCGGCCCGTTGTCTTCCAACAATGGCGAGATCGTACTGGAATGGGCGTTGAGCGGAGGAGGGATCCTGTTGCGGTCGATGTGGGACGTAAAGCCGATGCTGGAACAGGGGCGTTTGGTGCAGGTACTTCACGAATACACCCAGAGTGCGAACGTTTGGGCGGTGTACCCCACAAGGCTCAGCCAGTCAGCGAAGTTGAGGGTTTGTGTCGAGTTTCTCGAAGAGTATTTTCGCAAGCTGTCACTTGATTGAGGTGTCGGCGGAGGACCAATTGGCAGTCCACCGCCAGCCCCTGATTGCGATTACAGCCAGGGATTTTCCGACAGGTGCCGGAATTCAAAACTTCTGATTTGCTCTGCACGCTGCAGGGTGGTGCCGATGGCATCAAGCCCCAGCAGCAACGATTGCTTGCGCAGCTGATCGATCTCGAAAGCAACGACCGATCCGTCAGCCAGTCGGATTTCCTGCTCGGGCAAATTCACGCTGATCTTCGCGGTTTCCGCGACGCTGATGACCCCCGCAATGTGTTTCAGTTGGGCCTCAGACACTTGAATGGCGAGTACGCCATTGCGTTGGCAATTATCGTAAAAAATACCGGCAAAGCTGGTGYCGATAAGCGCGCGGATACCCACCTGCTTCAGGCCCCAAACAGCGTGCTCGCGGCTTGAACCACAACCAAAGTTAGGCCCGACCACTAAAAACGCCGCATCGCTCCACGCCGGTTGGTTGAGGATGAAATCGGGGTTCGGCGCCCCTGACTCAAGGAACCGCAGATCGAAAAACAGGCCTCGGTCCAACCCTTTGCGATCAATGCCTTTGAGGAACTGCTTGGGCATGATCACGTCGGTGTCGATGTTGGAAGCCAGAAACGGCGCGGCGCTGCCACTCACGGTATCGAAAGGTTGCATGTTTCAAGCCTCCAGGGCGAATGAACGAACGTCGGTCAAGTGCCCGGTGATCGCCGCAGCGGCCACCATGGCAGGGCTCATCAAGTGAGTACGAGCCCCCGCGCCCTGACGTCCTTCAAAATTGCGATTGGTACTGGATGCGCAGCGATCACCGGGTGCAAGCACGTCGTCATTCATGGCCAGGCACATCGAGCAGCCCGATTGACGCCACTCAAAACCGGCGTCAAGGAAAATTTGTGCAAGCCCTTCCTCTTCAGCCTGGTTGCGGACCAAGGTTGAGCCGGGAACGATCATCGCGCGTACATGAGTCGCAACACGCTTGCCGCGCACAACGCGAGCGACATCCCGCAAGTCTTCAATTCGAGCGTTGGTGCACGAGCCAATGAATGCGTGGCTGATCACCACATCGCTCAGCGGCATTCCCGGGGTTAGCCCCATGTAGTCCAGCGCTCGTTGCATGCCTTGGCGAAGAATGAAGTCTGGCTGTGCGGCGGGGTCCGGCACATGACCGCCCACGGGCGCGGCCTGGTCCGGACTCGTTCCCCACGTGACCATCGGCTCCAGTGCATTGACGTCGAGCGTCACTTCGCGATCGAAGTGCGCCCCTTCGTCACTGTGCAGCGCTCGCCATTTGGCGACTGCCTTTTCCCACAACTCACCTTGAGGCGCGCGTGGCTTGAGTTGCAGGTAGGCAAATACCTTGTCATCTGGTGCCATGAAGGCGCCCCTCGCGCCGGCTTCAACGGCCATGTTGCAGATGGTCATTCTGGCTTCGACGCTGAGGTCTGTGATGGCCGGGCCGGCAAACTCGATCGCGTAGCCGGTGGCACCTGATGCACCGATGTTTTCAATCAGCGCCATGATGATGTCTTTGGATGTCACGCCGGGCCCAAGTATCCCGTTCACCGTGACGCGCAGAGTCTTCAGGCGCTTGTAGACAAGCGTCTGCGATGCCAGCAAGTGCTCGATTTCAGAAGTGCCAATGCCGAAACCGAATGCCCCCAATGCACCATAGGTGGTGGTGTGGCTGTCACCCGCGGCGACCACCATTCCGGGCAATATAAAGCCTTGCTCGGGCGCGACAACGTGTTCGATACCCTGGCGCTTGTCGAGCACGTCAAACAGTTCGATACCGAAGTCACGGCAGTTTTCTTCGAAGTACGACACCTGCTGTGCGCCACCTGAGTCCGGCATGGTCGCAATGCGAACGGGGGTTGTCGGGTTAACGTGGTCGACAACCGCCAGCGTTGCACTCGGGCGCCAGACGCTGCGGCCCGCTTCACGCATGCCGCTGAATGCCTGCGGACTGGTGTATTCGTTGGCGACTTGTCGGTCTATGTACAGGAGCACATGACCTTCATCATCAAGAGGGCAAACGGTGTGGCTGTCGATGTGCTTCTGATAGAGGGTTCTGGGGCTGTTCATGGGGACGGGCTCTTTCTCTGTCTTATGCGAGATCACGGATTCAACCTGTGAACAGCATATTCATCGCAGATATTGCATCAAGAGCACTAAAGTGAAGGCGTTACACACGTAATGTGAATAATCAACGCCCCCATCCGACTGGCTACACCCGCTTCGCCATCAACAACACCGAAGCCGCCGCCGACAGCAACCCCGCGCAGCACCGGTTAAACATCCGCTTGCCGGAAGGCTCGGCAAACCAGCGACGCATGTGCAAACCCATGTAGGCGTACGCACTGATCGCGATCCATTCCAGTACCAAAAACAACGCACCGAGCAACGCGAATTGCGGCGTCACTGCGCGGGTCGGATCGACGAATTGGGGCAGGAACGCGGTGAAGATCAGGATGGCCTTGGGATTGCCGGCCGCCACCAGGAACTCCTGCCGCGCCAGGGCCAGTACACCGACGGGCGCGCGGGTGTCGACACGCTCGGCGCCAGGGTCGGCGCGCCACAATTGCCAGGCGAGGTAAAACAGATAGGCCGCGCCGAGAATCTTGATCCCGTAGAACAGCAGCTCGGAGGTTTGCAGCACCACCGCCAACCCGGCGGAGGCGAGGGCGATCATCCCGGCAAACGCCAGCAACCGACCGATCCCGGCCACGCAGGAGGCGCGATAGCCGTAACGCGTCGAGTTGCTGACCGACAGCAGGTTATTCGGGCCGGGCGCCATGTTCAGGGCAAAGCAGGCGGGCAAAAAAAGCGTGAGGGTGGCGAGGTCCATGGCGAGTCTCCGGGAGCGAGAGCGCTATTTTTATCATGGAGGTTGTACGGTTTTCCCCGTACAGCCGTGGACGCAAGCCGCAGTACACTTTCGTTACTTGGCAAATTTTCTCGCGCCCGCCACACAGAAAATCACCGCTACCGTAACCCCGAGCATGCCGATGCTGACCTGTTCGTGCAGTAATGTCGCCGCCAGCGCCAAGCCAAAAAACGGCTGCAACAGTTGAAGTTGCCCCACCGCCGCAATCCCGCCCTGCGCCAGCCCGCGATACCAGAACACAAAACCGATCAGCATGCTGAACAGCGACACATACGCCAGGCTGAACCAGGCCGGTGTGCTGATGTGGGTGAACGAGGCGGGCAGGCGCCACCAGGTCAATGCCGCCATGACCGGCAACGCCAGCACCAGTGCCCAGCTAATCACTTGCCAACCGCCGAGCGTCCGGGACAGCTTCGCGCCTTCGGCATACCCCAGGCCGCAGGCGAGGATCGCCAACAGCATCAGGATGTCGCCTTGCGGCGAGGCGGTCAGGCCCTGTGACACGGCGAAGCCGACCACCAACAGACTGCCCAACACCGAGAACAGCCAGAATACCGGTCGCGGCCGCTCGCCACCGCGCAAGACCCCGAACACCGCAGTCGCCAGCGGCAGCAGGCCAACGAACACGATGGAATGCGCCGACGTCACGTATTGCAGGGCCAGCGCGGTCAACAGCGGAAATCCGACCACCACGCCCAGTGCCACGATGATCAAGGGCAGTAATTGGCTTCGTGCCGGGCGCTTTTCCTTGAATATCAGCAGCAGGCAGAGCGCCAGAAGGGCGGCGATGGTGGCACGGGCGACCGTGAGGAAAACGGGGTCGAATTCCAGTACCGCCACCCGTGTCGCGGGCAGCGAGCCGCTGAATATCACGACCCCGATCAGGCCATTGATCCAGCCGCCGGCCTGATTTTCCAGGGGGCGGTTTTCCAGCGTCCGGTTTTGCAGCTCAGAAGTGCGTTCCATTTCATTCACGCTCAAGGTCGGGTTGCATGAAACCCATCGTATGACCGAGTATCGATACAATCAAAAAATTGTCATGGATACATCCCGATATGCCGCGCTCCCGATACAAGTCGCTGGTCGACACCTTTGCCGCTGATATTCGCGCTGGCCGTCTACCTCCCGGTACGCGCTTGCCCACGCACCGGCAACTGGCTGCCACCGAAGGGTTGGCATTGGTTACGGCCAGCCGGGTCTATGCAGAGCTCGAAGCCATGGGGCTGGTCAGTGGTGAAACGGGGCGGGGCACGTTCGTCCGGGAAACCTCGCTGTTGCCCGGCCAGGGCATCGAACAACCCGACGTGGCGGCGGGGATGATCGATCTCAATTTCAACTATCCCTCGGTGCCGGGGCAGGCGGACCTGTTGCGCCAGGCATTGCGCCAACTCGCGCTGTCCGGTGACCTGGAGGCGCATTTGCGCTACCAGCCGCATGCAGGCCGCCTGCATGAGCGGGCCTCGATTGCGCGGCACTTGTTGACGCGAGGACTGACGGTCGAGGCCGAGCAGATTCTGATTGTCAGTGGGGCTCAGCATGGATTGGCGGTGACCCTGATGGCGTTGCTCAAACCCGGTGACGTGATCGCGGCTGACGCGTTGACCTACCCCGGGTTCAAGCTGCTGGCCGAGGCGTTGCATCTTGAAGTGGTGCCCATTCCTGTCTCCGATCAGGGGCCTGATCTCGATGCCTTCGCCGGGCTCTGCCGCAGCCGCTTGGTGCGCGCGGTCTACACCATGCCGACGCTGCACAATCCGCTGGGATGGGTGATGCCGGCGGATCAGCGCGCCCGGTTGGTGGCAATTGCGCGTCAGCATGACCTGCTGATCATTGAAGACGCTGCGTACGCGTTTCTCGCAGAACAAGCGCCACTGCCCATCGTCGAGTTGGCACCGGAAAGAACGGTCTACGTTTCAGGGTTTTCCAAGAACATCGCCACCGGGTTGCGCGTCGGTTTCGTCGCCGCGCCTGCGCACTGGGTGGAGGCATTGAAGCGCACGATCAAGGCCACCACCTGGAACACCCCCGGCGTGATGACCGCCATCGCCTGCGCATGGCTCGACGATGGAACGGTCAGTACGCTGGAAGCGCAAAAACGCGCGGATGCCCAGGCCCGGCAGATTTTGGCTGGTGAGGTGTTGGCGGGTCTGCGCGTGGTCAGCCATCCCTCGTCCTATTTTCTTTGGCTGCCGCTGGCGGAGGATGCAAGGGCGGACCAGATCGCCATGGCCTTGATGCGCGAGCACGTGTCGGTGTCCACCGCCGAGCCGTTTGCCACCTCTGTTCATGTGCCCCATGCGATCCGCCTGGCGCTCGGCTCGGTGGGCATGGACACGCTGCGGGAGGCGCTGATGGCGGTGAAGCGAGTGGTGGGGGCTTATACCTGACGAAACTGGCCGAACGGCGTTAGTTTTGCAATTGAGAATGATCTAGACTTCGTTTTCATTTGCCGGAGGTCCGTCGCGCGTGGAAGTTCTGATGTTTTTTTATGATTATTTGTCCCGATGGGTGATTGAGCCGGTCGCCGACCAGTTTTTCGGCATTTTCGATTTGAACGGCCGCTTCGGCCTGCTGTTTCTTATGACTTCCTACAGCGTCGCCTATGGGCTGTTCTGCTACCGCAAATCCCGTGGTTTGACCGACGCCTCTACGTTCTGGCAATTCATCGGTGGCCGCCGGGTTCACCTGCATCGCTCGGCGTTGCTGGATTACCGCTACTACTTCGTCCGCGCCATTTTGAAAGTCATGCTGGTGCTGCCCATCTTCGGCCTGGTGGACGCCTATATCCTGCGCTCCGGCGACTACGTGCATTTTTTCACTGAGCTGTGGGGCGCGCGCCTGCAAGTCGAGGAACACCCCGTGTTGTCGCTGACCTATGGCCTGGGTGTGTTCATGGTCAAGGATTTCGCCAACTATTGGGGCCATCGCGCCTTTCACTCCCGCTGGCTGTGGGACTTTCACAAGGTCCATCACTCGGCGCCGGTGCTGGTCCCGGCAACCGCCAGCCGAATCCACTTCGTGGAAAAAATAGTCGAGAAGGTGACCAATACGCTGTGCATCGGTGCCTTTGCCGGGATCTTCTGGTACGCCTGTGGCGGCGAAATCAGCCGCTACACCTTGTTTGGCGTGACCTGGATGGTGCTGATCCTCAACGGCTTTGCGGCCAACCTGCGCCATACCCATGTCTGGCTGTCGTTTGGGCCGGTGATCGAACATGTGCTGAACAGCCCGGCCCAACACCAGATTCATCACAGCGATGCGCCGAAACACTTCAACAAGAACTTTGGCATCAACCTGTCACTCTGGGACTGGATGTTCGGCACGCTTTACGTCACCACCCCCCAGCCCGAAGCGCTCCGCTTTGGCACTGGCGATGCGGATCACCAGCGTTACCTGACGGTGTACAGCCTGATCGTGACGCCTTTCATGGACATCGCCCGCAAAATCGGCCTGGCGAAGCGTCCGAGGGCCGCTGTGCCAGAGGCTGTCGACGTACCTTAGGGTGTTCCTCTTCGGTAAACGCACACCACCTATCAAAACCATGACCTACGCTTGTTCACAGACGCCTGTTCAGTGAGCAACGCTTGCGCTTGGGCGAGATTTAATCAGCACTCACAAAAACAAGATCTGGAGACTGCTTATGTTCGCTGCGATCCGCCGCTTCAATTATGCCGTTGCCGTGGCTATTACCGCTGCCGCGCTCTCGACACCTGCCATGGCGCTGGACACCGTTAAGTTCATGGCCCCGGGGTCGGTCGGTGGCGGCTATGACCAGACTGCCCGCCAGTTGGGCAAAGCCTTGATCGAAGCCGGTGTCGCCAAAAGCGCCACCTACGAAAACAAGGGCGGCGCCGGCGGTACGCTGGGGCTGGCGCAGTTTGCCAATAGCACCAAGGGTGATGGCGAAGCGTTGCTGGTGGTCGGCGCAATCATGGTCGCGGGCATTGAGCAGAACAAACCGCAAATCACCTTGAAGGACGTGACGCCGATTGCCCGACTGTTCACGGAGTACAACGTGATTGCCGTGCGCAAGGAATCCGAGTTCAAAACCCTTGAAGAGCTGCTTGCAGCCTTTAAAGACAAACCGACCAGCATCACCTGGGGTGGCGGTTCCAAGGGCTCGATCGATCACATCGGGATCGCCGAACTGGCCGGCAAAATGAATATCCCGGTCGATAAGGTCAACTACATCGCTACCGGCGGTGGCGGCGAAGTGGTTGCACAGGCGTTGGGCGGCCAGATCAAAGTGATCACCGGGGGGTATGCGGAATTGGGCCAATACATCAAGGCCGGCCAGTTCCGTGTGCTCGCCATTGGTGCTCCGGCACGCGTTGCCGGGATCGATGCACCGACCCTCAAAGAGAAGGGCTACGACGTGACGATCGGCAACTGGCGCGGTGTCTACGGCGCCGCAGGCCTGAGCCCCGAGCAGCGCCAGACACTGACCGACGCCGTGGTGGCTGCCGCCAAGAGCAAATCCTGGCAGGACAATATTCAAATCAACGCATGGTCGCCGAGTATTTTGACCGGCGATGAATTCGGCAAGTTTGTTGACGAAGAACACGTGCGCCTACGGGAGATGCTGGTCAAAGTCGGGCTGATTTGACATGAGCGGACCCCGTACCATCGTGGTGCCACAGTTGGCGATTGGCCTTGGCCTCATCGCCATCAGTGGCGTTCTGGCGTTCGGTGCCTGGCGGTTTCCTCCTGAAAGGGGCTTCGTGATTTTGGGCGCTCATGTCTATCCCATGGGGCTGGCGGTGTTCCTCGGTGTCGTCGGTTTGCTCTTGAGTTACCAGGCCAGTACCGGTGGGTTCCGCGAATTGGCGGACCACAATGACGAGTCGGCCAAGGTGCTGCCCGCCGGCAAGCTCGGTGCCGCCTGGGTGACGGCGGGGCTGGTGGGGGTTGCGTTGTTGATTAACCTCATCGGCTTCGTCCTCTCGGCCGGGTTGCTGTTTGCCTGTTCGGCACGTGGGTTCGGCAGTCGCCATCCGCTTCGGGACCTGGCCATCGGCATTGCCTTGACGCTACCGATTTACTGGCTGTTCAACGTCGGGCTCGGCGTTTCCCTGCCGCCCCTTATCAACGCCTGGCTCTGATCCGGCCCGAAGGAGTGCAATCCGGTGGATATTCTTGCAAGCCTGGCGATGGGGTTTTCCGCCGCGTTGTCGCCGATCAATTTGATGTGGGGATTTATCGGCTGCCTGCTCGGTACGGCGATCGGCGTGTTGCCCGGTATCGGTCCGGCACTGACGGTGGCGCTGTTGCTGCCGATCACGGCCAAGGTTGATCCCACCGGAGCGTTGATCATGTTCGCCGGTATTTACTACGGCGCACAGTTTGGCGGCTCGACCACCTCCATCCTGCTCAACACGCCGGGGGAGTCGTCCTCCATGGTCACAGCGCTGGAAGGTAACCTGATGGCCCGCAACGGTCGGGCCGGGCCGGCACTCGCCACCGCGGCCATCGGTTCATTTGTCGCCGGAACCATCGCCACAATCCTGCTGACGCTGTTTGCGCCCGTGGTGGCCACGCTGGCGCTGAAATTTGGTCCAGCGGAATATTTTGCGATCCTGGTGCTGTCGTTCACCACCGTGTCGGCGGTACTCKGCGCATCGATGCTGCGCGGTTTTGCCTCACTGGGGGTTGGCCTGACCATCGGGCTGATCGGCCTGGACTCGACCTCTGGCATCGCCCGCTACACGCTGGGCGTGCCGGAACTGGTGGACGGCATCGAAGTGGTGTTGGTGGCGGTCGGTTTGTTTGCGGTGGGGGAGGCGTTGTACAGCCTGCTCTACCAGAGAGAAGAAACCAGCGGCCGGCATCGCATGTCTTCGTTGTGGATGACCCGCGCCGACTGGAAACGCTCGGTTCCGGCCTGGCTGCGCGGCACGTTGATCGGTTTTCCGTTCGGCTCGATTCCGGCGGGTGGTGCCGAGATTCCGACGTTTCTGTCCTATTCGGCCGAGCGCAAGCTGAGTAAATACCCGAAAGAGTTTGCCGGCAGCAAAGGCGAGGGCGCGATTGAAGGGGTCGCCGGCCCCGAAGCGGCCAACAATGCCAGCGCGACCGGTTCGTTGGTGCCGCTGCTGACCCTGGGCATCCCGACCTCCGCCACGGCGGCGATCCTGCTGGCCGCGTTCCAGAATTACAACCTGCAACCGGGCCCGATGTTGTTCCAGACCTCGGGCGACCTGGTCTGGACCCTTGTCGCCTCGCTGTACATCGGCAACGTCATCCTGCTGGTGCTGAACCTGCCGCTGGTGGGACTGTGGGTCAAGTTGCTGCAAATCCCACGGCCCTATTTGAACGCCGGCATCCTGGTGTTTGCCACCATCGGCGTGTACGGGATGCGCCACTCGTCATTTGATTTGCTGCTGATGCTTGGCATCGGTTGGGGCGGGGTGCTGATGCGCCGTTTCGACTTTCCCGTGGCGCCTGTGATCGTGGGCATGCTGCTGGGGCCGATGGCGGAGAAGCAGTTGCGCAACGCCTTGTCGATCAGTCAGGGCGACTGGACGACCTTCTTTACCCAACCCATCGCCGCGTCGTTCCTCGCATTGACGCTGCTGGTGCTGGTCGTTCCGCATGTGCTCCATTCCCGGGGCATCAAGCTACACGAGGACGATTGAGTCAACGCCCGTGCCTTGTAGCAGCTGCCGAAGGCTGCGTTCGGCGGCGCAGCCGTCGTAAAACCTGAATGCACGTCGTACCTGAAACACCGAGTCGTCGGGTCTGACGACGGCTGCGCCGCCGAACGCAGGCTTCGCCAGCTGCTACAAAAACGTGCCAATGCTTTAGGCAGTTTTCTTCAATACGCAGGGTTGGGTGCTCGTTACCGTGGGCGCTGATTTCCCTGAATTGAAGAAGGTGTGCGATGAGTCTGATTATCTCCATGGCAACGTTTGCCCTGGTCGCGTCGATAACGCCGGGGCCGGTGAACATTGTGGCGTTGAGTTCGGGCGCGCAGTACGGCTTTCACGCCAGTCAACGGCATGTCGCCGGGGCAACGCTGGGGTTCGTTTTGTTGCTGGTGCTGATGGGGCTGGGGTTGCATGAGGTCTTGCGGTTGTGGCCGGCGCTGACGCGGGTGGTGCAACTGGCGGGCGTGGCGTTCTTGTTGTTCATGGCCTGGAAACTGGCGGCGGACGATGGCCGTCTCGACGCCAACGCGACGGGCCGGGCGCCGTCGATGTTATACGGCGCAGTCATGCAATGGCTCAACCCCAAGGCGTGGCTGGCGTGTGTGGCGGGGATGGGCGCCTTCGTCGCGGACGGTGAGGCACGGTTGGTGTGGCAGTTCGCGGCGGTGTATCTGGTGATCTGTTATGTGTCGGTGGGTTGCTGGGTGTATGCCGGGACATTTTTGCGCGGCTACTTGAGCAACCCGGCGGGCATGCGCCTGTTCAACCGGACCATGGCGGTGCTGTTGGCCGTGTGTGCGGTGTACCTGTTATTGCCCTGATCAGCCGCGATACTGTCCCGGTGTCGCGGCCAGGTGCTGTTTGAATGCCCGCTGAAAATGCGCCTGATCAGCAAACCCGGCTTCCAGCGCGACATCGGCGATCAACTTGCCGTTACGCAATTGATCCCGGGCGAACTGGATACGCCGGTTGACCAGGAACGCGTGAGGCGTCATGCCGTAATGCTGTTTGAAGGCGCGGATCAAGTAGGACGGTGACAACTGCGCCGCTTCGCAGATGTCTTCAAGCTTGAGCAGGTGCGTGCAGTTGTCGCGGATGTAGTCGGCGGCCCGTTCGAGCTTGAAATTGGGTTCGCGCAACGGGAGGTCGAGCGGTTCGAGTCGCTGTTGCACATCGGTAAAAAACTCCACCGCCGCACTGTGTTTTCGCAGCACATCCTGTTCGGGATCGACCAATATTTCGTAGAACTTTTGCAGGCCGACAAACAGCTGTGGATCGCGGGTATGGGTGGTGGAAAACCGCCGGAACGCCGAGTCCTGGTTGAAGCCGAGCTGATGCTGCAAATCGGTCAGCCACGGCGTCTCGACATACAGCATCAGGTACGACCATGGCTGATCGTCGATTGGATTGCAGGCGTGCACGTCATGGGGATTCATCAGCACCACGGTACCGGCGCTGACCTGAAACGCCGATTGCTCATGGTGGTAAGTGCTGCACCCGGCGGTAATCGCACCGATGGAAAAATGCTCGTGGGCGTGTCGGGTGTAGCAGACTTCGCGGCCGTCGGCGATCGCGCGGGCCTCGATGAAAGGCAGGGCTTCATCACGCCAGAAGCGCGGGGCTTTGTCGGCGTTTTTGGCAGCAGCGTGCTTCATCTTCGGCGTCCTCGACAGGTCAGCCCTGGAGTGTATTAGCTCTCGCCGTCAAAGGCTCGTTGCAGCTCGGCAATGTCGAGTTTTTTCATCTGCATCATGGCCTGCATGGCGCGCTGGGACTTGGTCGTGTCCGGATTATTCAGCATCTCCATGAACGGAATCGGCACGATTTGCCAGGACAGGCCGAATTTGTCCTTGAGCCAGCCACACTGCTGGGCCTGTGAGTCGCCGCCGTTGGAGAGCTCACCCCAGTAGTAGTCGATTTCCTCCTGGGTCTGGCAATTGACCTGGAAGGACACCGCTTCATTGAACTTGAAATGCGGGCCGCCATTGAGGCCGGTAAAAGGTTGCCCGTCGAGCTCGAAGCTGACCGTCAGCACCCACCCTTCGGGCATGCCGTGAACCTCCTGGCCGGCCTTGCCGTAATGGGTGGTGCCGGTGATTTTTGAATGATCGAAGATCGAGCAGTAATACTTCGCCGCCTCTTCGGCCTGAGTGTCGAACCAGAGGCACGGAGTCAGTTTTTGCACGCGATGCATGGTGGCGCTCCTCTACGGGTTACTCATGCTGGACTATCAGCGTAGTCAGCCTGTCGCCACTTGGTTGGACCGTAGATCGACAACTGGCTGAAAAAATGAAGTCATATTGACTTGGATCATGGTCATATCGACTAATTTGTGCCGTGGTCGATATGACTCGTATTTCTTCAAGTCATTGATTTTAAATGGGTCACTACCTGGCACGAGACTTGATACGTCCTACGTACAACTGATCTGATTCAGGAGTACGACAAAATGTTCGATTTTTTCAATAACCCGCTGAACGTTCTGCACCTGTCGAGCAAAGTGCTGGGTGCTGGCCTGACCATGCTGTTTGCCGGTATCTACGGCGCCTATCTGTACGCCGGTCCGATGTCGATTGTGCTGCTGGTGTCGATGCATGCCATGACCATCATCGGGCCTACGTTCCTCAAGATTGGCTACGTCATGCGCCTGCTGGCCCAATATCGGTTGAGTAAAGGCCTGACTCCAGCGGTGGTTTGAGGCCGGTTGGCAAGCCCGGAACTAGCGGTTGAGGACACGCTGGTCGGCGATCCACCGGGTGGCCAGATCGATGAAGGCGCGCAGTTTTGGCTGTGTCAGCGTACGGCTCGGAAAGTACAGGTACAAGGCCGTGCTCAAAGGGACAAACGGTTGCAGCACGCGCTCCAACTGACTCGTCGTCAATTCGTCGATGATCTCCAGATCGCAGGCATACGCCAATCCCTGGCCATTGCGGGCGGCAGAGATCAGCAGCCGGCGATCATTGACCGTCAACCCGCCCTCGACGCCTACCGTAAAATCGCGTTCGTTACRGCGAAACTCCCAGCGGTGAGCACTGCCGGAGGTCGAGAAGCGAAATCCTATGCATTCATGTCCGGTCAGTTCTTCGGGGCTGAGTGGTTTTCCAGCCTTGGCGAAATAGTCCGGCGAGCCCACCACCGACCACTGCAAATCCGATGTCAGGCGCACGGCGATCATGTCTTTCTCTATGGACTCACCGAGTCGGATCCCCGCGTCGAAACCGCCGGTCATCAAGTCGACGGTGGCATCGTCCAGGGAGATATCGAGGCTGACTTGCGGATACGCCTGGCGAAACAGCGGAATCAGCGGCTCGATCAATAAAGCGCCGGACAACCGTGGCGCGGTGATGCGCAGCGTGCCCATCGGTTGATCGCGGAAACCGCCGAGCATCGCCAGCGCTTCATCGATCTCGCTGGCCGCCGGACGCAAGCGAGCAAACAGATTGGCACCGGCCTCGGTCAAGGCGACCCGGCGTGTGGTGCGCTGAAACAACAGCACACCGGTACGACGTTCCAACAGCTTGATCGCATGGCTGACTGCCGTCGCCAATACCGCCATTGAACACTTCGGGCGCATTGACGTGCTGGTCAACAACGCCGGTTACGGCTTGCTCGGAGCGGTCGAGGAAGCCAGTGCCGATGAAGTCCGGCGCCTGTACGAAACCAATGTGTTCGGCCTGTTGAATGTCACCCGTGCCGTTCTGCCCCACATGCGCGCCGCTCGCAACGGGCATGTGATCAATCTCTCGTCCGTGGGTGGCTACGCGTCGGGGCCGGGTTTCGGCGTGTATTGCTCGACCAAATTTGCCGTCGAAGGCTTGAGCGAGGCGTTGCATGCCGAGTTGGCGCCGCTGGGCATCAAAGTGACCGTGGTGGAGCCCGGCTACTTCCGTACTGAATTCCTCGAAGGTAATTCATTGGTCGAATCCCCGTCCTCGATTGGCGACTACGACGGCACGGCGGGTCAGGTGCGCCAAATCGCCAAGGCTGTGACCCTCAATCAGCCGGGTGATCCGGACAAACTCGCGCAGACCATGATCACCTTGGTGGAATCACAAAATGCGCCGCTGCGCCTGCCGCTGGGCAGTGACTGTGTGGCGGCGATTGAAGCCAAAAAAACCTTTGTTGCCGCAGAGCTGCAGGCATGGCGTGAAGTGTCGGTGTCCACTGACTTCTAAACCCCCCGTAGCAGCTGCCGAGCCCGCGAGGCTGCGTTCGGCGACGAAGTCGTCGTGAAGCCAGACACTGCGGTGTATCAGTTACACCG